>NZ_JASHDW010000003.1:0-161705 GCF_047463435.1 Streptococcus mitis
GATTTCGGAACTTTGAAAACTTCAAAAAACGGATTTTTATCGCTCTGAATATCAAAAAAGAAAGGACGAAATTTGTCCTTTCTCGAGCTTAGCTTTTCATCAACCCACTACAGTTGACAAAGAGCCAAGTTTTCAACACCTGATACTATGCGTTTTTCTTATTTGAAAGACTTTTGACTCAGTCTCTTTACTTAATCTTCTTGATACTTTGACTAAGAATAAATCCTACAATCATCCCTACTATATTTTGCATGAAATTTGGTAAAATTTCTGGTAGGGCTGCAGCCCAGCCATTCATCAATGTAGAACCCAAGGCGTAACCCCCTACCATGGCAATCGTTGCTAAGATAAGGCCTAACCACTGAGTTTTTCCTTTAAATCCTGCGAAAAATCCCTGCAAGCCATGGTTGACCAAGCTAAAGAACATCCACTGAGGATAGCCTGATAAGAGGTCAATCAAGAAACCTGCTAGTCCTCCTACTACAGCCCCTTCACGACTACCAAAGTAGAAGGCCGTAAAGAAGACACCAGCATCTAAAAGAGTTAGAATGCCTGTCGGTGTTGGAATTTTTAAGAAATAGCCTAGAACCACAGAAAGGGCGGTTAAGAGGGATACAAGGGCGATTTTAGTTGTTTTGGTTTGCTTCATATTGTCTTACTCCATACTGATCTGCTTGTGCAATGGCACGGTAAACGAAAGCCTTAGAGCTTTCTACTGCTGATAAAAGTTCATCACCTTTAACCAAGTGACTGGCAATGCTAGAGGCAAAGGTACAACCTGCGCCAGCATTTTGCCCTTGGATGACAGGATTTTCTAGGACTGTAAAGTTTTGTCCGTCATAAAAGACATCTACAGCCTTGTCCTGACTAAGGCGATTGCCTCCCTTGATAATGACTGCTGGCGCTCCTAAGTCATGCAATTTCTGAGCTGCAGTTTTCATGTCTTCCAAGGTTTTAATTTCCTGACCAGCTAGTAATTCTGCTTCAGGAAGATTAGGCGTAATCACACTGACATGAGGGAAAAAGCGAATCAACTCTTGGCAGAGTTCACTAACTGCTACGTCGTGCGTTTCCTTGCAGACCAAGACAGGATCCAGAACCACAGGCACTCCTGGGCGTTTCTTGATAAAGTCCAATGCCTTCTCAGCCACACTGACAGTAGGGAGAAGACCAATCTTAATTCCCCCAAACTCCACATCACGCAAGCTATCTAATTCATGTTGAAAAATGGTATCGTCAGTTGGAAAGACTTCAAAGCCCTTTTCCGTCAAGGCTGTCAAACAAGTCACTGCTACAAAGCCATGCAAGCCGTTCAAGGTATAAGTAGCCAAATCAGCTGACAAACCACCACCACTAAAAATATCATTTCCAGAAAGTGCTAAAATACGATTATTCTTCATAACGAATCTCCTTTAAATATAAACCATTTGGTGCTGCAGTGGGACCTGCAAGCTGCCTGTCCTTTTTCTCCAAGATGAGGTCAATCTGCTCTACTGGCATGCGGTTATTGCCGATTTTAAGCAGTGTCCCCACCATATTACGAATCTGCTTATACAAGAAACCATTTCCTGAAAAGGTAAAGGTCAAAAACTGGCCTGTCTCATCAACCCTAAGACTAGCTTCTGTGATGGTGCGAACCTTATCCTCTACACTAGTCCCAGAGGCTGTAAAGCCGGTGAAATCATGAGTGCCTTCTAATTTTTTGATAGCCTCCCGCATCCGTTCCACATCAAGCGGATAAGGAAAGTGGGTGGCATAGTGACGGCGCATCGGATTTTTGGGACGGCCCCTATCCACGATAAACTCATAGGTCTTACTGTGCTTAGCATAACGGCAATGAAAATCATCCGCCACAAGCTCAATCGAAATCACATCAATATCTTCAGGGGACTGAGTGTCTAGAGCAAAACGGAGCTTCTCCTCATCCATTTGATAAGGCAGGTTAAAATGAATAACCTGTCCCAGGGCATGAACCCCACTATCTGTCCTACCAGCACCGTGAACAGTAATGGCTTGCCCTTTATTTAACTTGGTCAAGGTTTTTTCAATTTCTTCCTGAACACTACGCGCATGAGGCTGGCGCTGAAAACCAGCAAAGGCGTAACCATCATAGGAAATAGTTGCTTTATATCTTGTCATAACTTCTATTTTATCAAGAAATTAGTCTGTAAACAAGGCCCTAAATCAAATAGTGTCTGGGTACAAAAATCCAAAAAAGAAAAACTTAGGAAACCAATCCTAAGCTCTCTTTTGAAGTAGGTACATGACAAAGATAGAGGTTACAATTAACCAAGATCCTAAGATAGCAAAGACCAACATCCCATTGTGAGTTAATAAGCCAATTGCACCTAGAACGAATGGAGTCGTAAAGGCTCCGAAACTACAGCCTAAAACTGCAAATGAGGTTGCTTGATTGAGGAGTTTAGCTGGAATTCTTTCAGAGACAAGTTGAAAGACTGTCGTCAAGGCTACACTGTAGGCAAAGCCAGCCAGAATACTTCCTGCCACTACCACCCACAAGGATGGAGACAAGGCAATCACAATTTGCCCCAAGCCGAAGGTAATACCAGACCAGAGGAGCAGTTTCTCTTTAAATATTGAAATCAGGAAAGAAAAACTCACACCAGCCACAATCCCGATTAACTGCATGACACTAAGAACAAAACTAGATAACTGGGCATCTCCCAGTCCTCTTTCCACCATCAGACTTGGAATACGGATGGTAATAGCTGTATTGGTACAAACTACAACCGCCGCTTCAATAGCTAAGATAAAAATCAAGCCCTTCATTTCCCGAGTTAAGCGACTTGCTTCCTTCGTTTTTTTCTTGACTTCTTTCTTTTCTTTTCCATAAGGTACAAAGAGCAGATAAAGGATCAGAACTAAAAATCCAGCACTATAAGCTAAGAAAGTAGCTGTCCAACCAAAGGCCAACAATTGGCCGACTGCCAAGGTAATGAGAGAAGCCCCAACGACCTCTGCAGAACCGCGTAGCCCTAACATCTGAATTCTCGTTTTTCCTTGATAGCGTTCACTGATAATAGAAATGGCCTTGGCATTGATCATCCCAACACCTAAACCAAAAAGAATCCGTGTTCCAAAGACAAAAGGATAAGCTTGGTACCAAAAGGGAGCAGTTCCACTTAGTGATAAAATCAGCAATCCCAAACTGATCTGTAAGCGCTCAGGAAATATTTTTTCTAAGAAACCATTTAGTAATAACATAATCATGATTCCAAAGGAAGGCAAGCTCGCCAAGAGCTCAATTTGTTCCTTAGGATAACCTTGATAATAGTCAAACATGGCTGGCAGGGCACTCGAGATGGAAAAGGATGTAATCAAAACGAGAGAGAGAGCCAAAATACTGGCCCGTTCTAAAAATTGTTTCATGAAATCTCTTTCTATATTTCTCTTAATCTTCTACTTTTTTGATAGTTATCAAACAGGCAAGAAAAGAAGAAGCCTCTTTGGTGTATAGACTCCTTCTTAAACTAGAAAATGAATCCCTTGTGTCTTATACTCAATGAAAATCAAAGAGCAAACTAGGAAGCTAGCCGCAGGTTGCTCAAAGCACTGCTTTGAGGTTGTAGATAGAACTGACGAAGTCAGCTCAAAACATGGTTTTGAGGTTGTAGATGAAACTGACGAAGTCAGTAACTATATATACGGCAAGGCGAAACTGACGTGATTTGAAGAGATTCTCGAAGAGTATTAGGATGACTTTCTCTTGATTTGCTTAATAAAGTAGAAGATAAATCCTGCCACCATATAGGCAACAAAGATAATCAGACACCACTTGAACACGACATCCCAACCCTTGTTCACATTCAAAAAGAAGTAAGGGAAGGGACTGACCTTAGAATTAGGAACATCAAGTTTCAGTACCAAGCCATTAAAAAGAGCAAAAATCATATAAAGCAAGGGTAAAATCGTCCACACAATTGGATCCCAAATCTTGTATTGACCCTGTTTGTCAAAAAAGAGGGTATCTGCTAAAAACCAGAGGGGAACGATATAGTGGCAAAGGAAATTTTCTAGAGTATAGAAATTAGTCGCAATGGGTGCCAAGAGGAAATGGTAAATCACACAGGTAATCATGATACTCATGGTGACCCCACCTTTTAAGCGCAAGAGACTTGGTCTTTGCCAGTTTTCACCTAAACGGCTCATAACCTTTAGGAGATAGAGCGTAAAAATCGCGACTAAAAGGTTGGACAGAACCGTATAATAGAGCAACATCCCAAATCCACCATGCTTGGCGATTTCAAGATAAACTCCCGTAAAAGCCGCTAGAAACAAGAAGATACGGCTATAAAATACAAGTTTATAGTGTTTTGACATGCTTAAATTTTCTTCACAAACTCTGATTTGAGTTTCATGGCACCAAAGCCATCAATTTTACAGTCGATATTGTGGTCGCCCTCTACGATGCGGATATTTTTCACGCGCGTCCCTTGTTTCAAATCTTTTGGCGCACCTTTTACTTTCAAGTCCTTGATGAGGGTTACAGTATCACCGTCAGCCAATTTATTCCCGTTGGCATCGATAGCAACAAGGCCCTCTTCTACATCTGCAACTTCAGCAGGATTCCACTCATGAGCACACTCTGGGCAAACCAGTAGGGCACCGTCTTCGTAGACATACTCTGAGTTACATTTTGGGCAATTTGGTAGGTTGTTCATGGTTTCTCCTTATCATCATTCACTATTCTTTGAAAATCAAAATTTCTCGAACAGCAACTATTATACCTTAAAATCAGCATTTTGACAAATTTAGAAAAAAACCGATATCAATCTATCGGCTTCTCTACATTTACATTCTTTTTTCAGCTTCTGCTTTGATTTTTTCAACTACTTCTTGAATGTTCAAACCAGTTGTATCAAGGTAGACAGCATCCTCTGCTTGTTTGAGAGGTGAAGTCTCACGATGACTATCCTTGTAGTCACGCGCAGCAATTTCCTCTTTTAGGGTTTCAAGGTCTGTTTCAATTCCCTTGGCAATATTTTCCTTGTAACGGCGCTCTGCTCTTTCATCTACCGAAGCTACTAGGAAAATTTTCAATTCTGCTTGTGGCAATACAACAGTCCCAATATCGCGACCGTCCATGACAATCCCACCTTGCTGGGCAATCTCTTGTTGGAGAGAAACTAGTTTCTCTCGTACTTCAGGAATTGCTGCAATAGCTGAAACATGATTGGTCACTTCATGTTCACGAATAGGATGGGTAATATCCACATCTCCTACAAAGACAAGTTGTTCTCCAGTTTCTGAGCGTCCAAAACTGATTGGATGCTGGTCCAATAAGGCTAAAAGTTCTTCAACTTGTTCAACTCCTAATTGGTTCTTGAGAGCCATGTAGGTCGCTGCACGATACATAGCACCTGTATCTAGATAGGTATACCCAAAATCTTTAGCAATAATCTTAGCAACCGTACTCTTACCACTGGAAGCTGGACCATCGATAGCAATTTGAATCGTCTTCATTTATGACTCCTATCTAGTCTTAATCACATCTCCAGGATTTGCAAACCAAGATCCTGTAGCCATATGTCCAGGATTCAATGCTTCTAATTGAGCAATTGAAATACCTGCACGAGCGGCAATAGCTGCTTCTCCTTCTCCAGCCATAACTTTTGTAGTTCCTTCTGGATCATTTGGATGTTCTGAGCTACTAGATGACTCTTCTACCTTCTCCTCTGAACTAGAAGATGCCTGCTCTGAACTACTACTAGATGTAGAAGAAACTTGCTCTACTTTTGTATCTGAATCGTGAAAATCTTTCAAGGCTGCTGTGCGATTACTCCCACCCGATGAAAGATAGATCAGAACAATAATCATCACGACTACAATCACAAAGAAAATACTTGCTAAAATAGTCAAGATACGATTAGCCAGCACTCCTCCACCTTGTTCTCTCTTGCGACGTTCTGATCTTGTTTCTTCTTGATTCTCATAAATATCTTCTTGCCACGGTTCTTTTGCCATACCTTACTCCTTGTTTTTTTTTACTTTTCTTATTACAATATAAATATGAAAATCACACTTATACCTGAACGCTGCATTGCCTGCGGGCTTTGCCAAACTTATTCTGAATTATTTGATTACCACGATAATGGAATCGTGCGTTTTTACGATGACCCTGACCAACTAGAAAAAGAAATCTCTCCTAGTCAGGACGTCGTAGAAGCTGTTAGAAACTGTCCAACACGTGCCTTGATTAAAGATTAACCCTGATATCGACAAGAACGTTCCACTCCTTCTAGTTTAGCATATTTCCATGCAAAATTATAGTCTTTTCTCTTTATTTTTTTCTGTAAAATCAGGAAGGTCACTTTTTTCTTTGACGAGATAAAGTGGTCTTTTTTTAGTCTCTAGATAAATCTTACTGATATACTTGCCGAGAATCCCAATGGTCAAGAGTTGAATCCCTCCGAGAAAGAGAATAACAGCCATCAGAGAGGTCCAACCCGATGTCGGATTGCCCAAAATAAGGGTTCGAACTACAACAAAAAAGGTCATAAGTAGAGAAATAAAACAAGATAAGAGACCTGCCACAAAGGCGATAATCAAGGGAAAATCTGAAAAGTTAACAATCCCTTCAATAGAGTAGAAAAAGAGTTGCCTAAAACTCCAACTGGTCTTGCCAGCCTGCCTTTCGACATTTGGATAGTCCAGATAGTGGGTTTTAAAGCCGACCCAGGCAAAGAGTCCCTTCGAAAAGCGATTGGACTCAGTCAAGCTTAAAATGGCATCCACTACAGATCTTCTCATCATGCGAAAATCACGGACACCTGACGGCAAGGCTACTGGACTAATTTTTTGCATAAGACGATAAAAGAGATTAGCACAGAAACTGCGAAAGAAGGGTTCTCCCCCTCGACTGGTTCTGCGTGTTCCAACACAGTCCAAGTCTGCATTTTTGTCTAGTAGAGCTTTCATCTCAAGCAACATACTAGGAGGATCTTGGAGGTCTGCATCCATCACCACCACCAAATCTCCTGTCGCATATTGCAAGCCTGCATAGAGAGCTGCTTCTTTGCCAAAATTTCGAGAGAAAGAAATATAATGAACTGCCGGATTTTGCTCCCGATAGGACTTTAAGAGTTCCAAGGTCCCATCACTTGATCCATCGTCGACAAAGACATACTCGATTTCTGTCTCCAAATCTGGAAGTAAAGCTTCCAAAGCCTGATAAAAAAGAGGAAGTACTTCCTCTTCGTTTAAACAGGGGACAATGATTGACATCACCATCTTAGTCTTCAAATCCATTTGGATGCTTGCTTTGCCAACGCCATGCGTCTTCACACATTTGGGTGATGCCTAATTCTGCTTCCCAGCCGAGTTCTGCTTTGGCTTTTGCAGGATCTGAATAGCAGGCTGCGATATCCCCTGGGCGACGGTCTACGATACGGTAAGGAATTGGACGTCCCACCGCTTTTTCCATGTTTTGGATAATTTCAAGAACTGAGTAGCCTTTACCTGTTCCAAGGTTATAAACGTTTAGGCCTGAACCTTTTTGGATTTTTTTCAGAGCTGCAACGTGACCTTTAGCCAAATCGACAACGTGGATATAGTCACGAACACCAGTTCCATCTTCCGTATCGTAATCATCTCCAAACACTTGCACTTGCTCTAATTTTCCAACGGCTACTTGAGTCACATATGGCAAGAGGTTGTTTGGAATACCATTTGGATTTTCTCCTAGGTCTCCACTTTCATGAGCTCCGATTGGGTTAAAGTAACGAAGCAAGACCACATTCCATTCTGAGTTTGCCTTGTAGATATCGGTCAAAATTTCCTCAAGCATGAGTTTGGTACGGCCATATGGATTGGTCACTGAAAGTGGGAAATCTTCCAAGATTGGCACTGTATGAGGATCTCCGTAAACTGTCGCAGAAGAACTGAAAATGATGTTTTTACAGTTGTTTTCTTCCATGACCTTCAAAAGACTAACAGTTCCAGCGATATTATTGTCATAGTAGGCAAGAGGAATACGGGTAGATTCACCGACAGCCTTCAAGCCAGCAAAATGAATGACACCAGTTGGTTCTTCTTGCTTGAAAATATCTCTGAGTGTATCTGTGTCACGGATATCTGCCTCATAAAACGGAATTTCAACTCCTGTGATTCTTTCAACAACTTCTAAACTTTTTCTGTTACTATTAACAAGGTTATCCACCACAACAACTTGATGACCTGCTTGGATTAACTCAATAACAGTGTGGGTTCCGATAAAACCTGCTCCACCCGTTACCAAAATCTTTTCTTGCATCTTCTTTCCTCGATTCTCAGATTATTTTTTCTTATTTTACCATTTTTGATAGGGAATGTCATTTGCCATCCTAGAGGGTAGGATAAAATTTCAGTAAAATGCTTATTCGCTTTTTACCCGTTTGACATAGTTTTCAATTGGGTAGTTTAGAGGGTCCAAGGTCAACTCCTTGTCTTGGATCAGTTGAGCTAGATGGTAACCAATGATAGGACCAGTTGTGAGGCCTGAGGAACCTAGTCCACTAGCAGCATAGACACCTGATAAGCCAGGTACTTGTCCAAAGAAAGGAGAGAAATCACTGGTATAGGCACGGATTCCCACACGCTCAGCTCTTGAAGTCGCTACTGCCAAGACTGGATAGTGAGGCAAGGCTGCCTCCTCCATTTGTTGGAGTAAGGTTTCATCTACCGTCAAATCAAATCCCATATCATTTTCATGGGTAGCGCCTAGGGATAATTTCCCACCTGCAAAAGGAATCAAATCCCACTCCCCTTCTGGCATAACAACAGGGTAAGCTTCCATGTCTTGGGCAAGTTGATAATCTCGGAGTTGCCCCTTTTGGGGACGAACATCTACTTCATAACCTAAAGGCTCTAACAGATGTCCCAACCAAGCTCCCGTCGCCAAAATAACCTGATCAAACACCTCTTCGTCAATCTGGTAACCTGATGCTAAAGGTATCAGAGTCACTTTTTCTTTGACCAGCTTGACGTGACTGGCTTCCAGCAAACGAGTCACTAAAAGTTGGCCATCTACTCTCGCTCCACCAGAAGCATAGAGCAGGTGATCAAATTCCTGCAAGCCAGGGAATAATTCATTAGCTGATGCTGAGTCCAGAATGGCTAATTGCCCTATCAAAGGAGATTCTTCTCTACGCTGGAGGGCTAGTTGATAGAGTTCTTCCAACTTAGTTTCATCCTTTTTCAGGAGAAAGACTCCCGAACGCTGGTAAAAGTCGATTTCTTGTCCTGACTTCTCTAAATCTGCTAATAAATCCACATAAAAGTCAGCCCCCAAGCGCGCCATTTTGTACCAGGCCTTATTGCGGCGTTTGGAAAACCAGGGGCTGATAATTCCTGCTGCGGCCTTAGTAGCCTGACCTTGTCCATGATCAAAGACTGTTACTTCTAGATCACTTTCTTTCGAGAGGTAGTAGACAGCTGTTGCACCTACAATCCCTGCTCCAATAATGGCAACTTTTTTCATTGTCTTCACCTTCTAACTAGATATGGTGGAAAGGATTGGTCGATGCTTGACTAGGTAAGATATCAATAGTCCAGCCTTTTTCCTCTTTCCATTGATTAAGAAGCTCTGCAATTTTTTCTACAAAAAGCACTTCGATATAGTGACCTGGGTCCAAGGCTAGCAAGCCATCAGACAGCATATCCTGAGCAGTGTGGTAGTAAATATCACCAGTGATATAAACATCTGCCCCCTTTGCCAAAGCATCCTTATAGAAAGACTGCCCGCTACCACCACAGATGGCCACTCTTGAAATAGGCTTCTGCAAATCTCTCTCTTGATAATGCACCAATCGAAGGCTATCTAAACCAAAGACTTGCTTGACATGCTGGGCCAATTCCCCAAATGTCTGAGGCTGAACATTCCCAATACGTCCAATTCCACGTTCAGGACCTGTCTCCTGCAGATAGGTCGTTTCTTCGATACCTAGCATCTGACAGAACCAATCATTGAGACCATTTTCAACGATATCAATATTGGTATGGCTGACATAAACTGCAATGTTATGCTTGATGAGGTCGATGTAAATCTGATTTTGCGGACGGCTAGATACCAAGTCCTTGATAGGACGGAAAATCGGCGCGTGCTTGGCAATAATCAAGTCCACACCCTTTTCAATGGCTTCAGCCACCGTTTCTTCACGAATATCGAGAGCCACCATGACCCTTTGGATATCCTTGTCCAAAGTGCCAATTTGCAGACCACGACTGTCTCCCTCCATGGAAAATTCCTGAGGACAAAAGGCTTCATACACGTTAATCACTTCACTTGCTAACATGGAGCACCTCCTTGATGGCTTGAATTTTATCTACTAGAACTTGACGTTCTTCCAAATTTTTTTCAGGGATTTGTCCAAGGGCGAACTCTAGCTTAGCAGCTTCTTTTTGCCATTTTTGGACAAAGACTGGACTGATCTCTTTGGACAAGAAAGGTCCAAAGCGAACATCACTGGCTGATAGCTTCATTTGTCCTGCTTCCACCACCAAAATCTCGTAAAACTTGCCAGCTTCTTCTAAGATGCTTTCAGCTACAATCTGAAATCCGTTCTCTTGTAGCCAGATACGCAAGTCGTCTTCACGATTATTGGGCTGAAGGATCAATCGTTCTACATTAGCTAACTTGTCCAAGCCTTCTTCTAAAATCCTAGCAATCAAACGACCACCCATACCAGCAATGGTAATGACAGACACTTGGTCTGACTCTTCAAAGGCTGCCAAGCCATTGGCTAAACGAACCTGGATTTTCTCCTTTAGGCTGTGAGCCTCAACATTTTTGACTGCAGATTGGTAGGGACCTTCCACCACCTCACCTGCAATGGCACTTTCGATTTTTCCTCTTTCGACCAAGTCGATAGGCAGATAAGCATGGTCACTTCCCACATCTAGTAAAATAGCTCCCTGTGGCACAAAGGAAGCCACTAATTCTAATCTCTTTGAAATCATTTTCTCTCACTTTCCAAAACTCTATTACCTCTTATTATACCACATTTCAGCTGGCAATCTTGTACCTAAAAAGACCGCAATCCACAGATTGCAGCCTTTCTTTATTTTCTGGCTTGATAGCGACTAGTCAGGATGAAAATCACGGTAAAGACCAACATCATGACACCATAAACAGGTAATGTTTGTCCTGTTAAGGTTGAAATTTCAAGCAGTTTTTGAATTCTTGGGAAGAGAGCTGTGGCTAGGAAGCCTCCTACTGACCAAACAATCAGGAGGACACGCCATAGGGTAAATGGCATGCAGGCTCTAAATACAGATAAGAAACCAATTGACCCCAAGAGATAATAGAGTAGAGTTGAAATTTCTAACTCAGACCAACCTTGGCTACTTCCAAATATTTTCACAAAAAGAACGCTGAACACAACCATGAGAGCACTTGGTAGAGCACGAAGCATGGATCTTCTGAGGAAGTTTGGCTCAACAGGTTTGATATTTCGCTCAAAAGTCAGAACGAATGGTGGGAACCCTTCCACGAACTGGTCAATCATGGTAATCTGGATCGGAATGAAGGGGAAAATCAAGATCCACTCAGACCGACCTAGTAAAGCACTGGCGATACAGATAACTGCGAGCAAGAATGAGTAGATGGTCTTTATCAAGAAAATCGGTGCAATGTGGGCAATATTATTAACCACACGACGACCTTCAAAAAGAATCTCAGGAACATCATTAAAGTCAGAGTTCAAGAGAACCAGATTGGCAATCTGACGAGTCGCTGGATCTCCCTCAGCCATCACGATAGAACAATCCGCCTCACGAAGGGCCAGGATATCATTAACTCCATCCCCTGTCATAGCTGTTGTATGCCCCGCTTTTTTCAGTGTTTGGATGATGAGTTTCTTTTGATGAGGGGAAACACGTCCGAAAATAGCTGTCTCCTCAGCCATAGTAATCAATTCCTCATCCGTAATTTTTGAGCAATCTACATAACTGTCATAGTCTGCAAAACCAGCCTTCTGGGCAATGCTGGATACCGTAACTGGATTGTCCCCAGAAATGATTTTGAGTCCCACTTCTTGAGAACGAAGATAGTCCAGCGTCTCAGCTGCTCCTTCTCGTATCGGGTCCAAGATTTCTAGCAAGGCTAGAGCCTGAATATCAGATGGTTTCTGTGGTTTGTGATGGTCTAATTTCTCCTGACTGAGAGCTAAGACCAAGACACGTGACCCTCTCTCCAAGGCCTCCCTGGCTTCTGGGGCTTCAGAGTCCAGCAACATCTCAGGCGCACCTAAGAAAACTGTCCCCAAACCTTCCAATTCCATAGCTCCCCACTTGCGATCGCTTGAGAAAGGAAGATTGGAAAGCATAGGATAAGAAACTTCTCCCACAAAACGCTTTCGAATAGCTTGGGCTGTTGGATTTTTATCTTCACTATGAGCCATGTAACTAGTCAGGATGCTGGCAATAGCCTCTTCATCATAATCTTCCATCAGCGGAAGAACAGCCTCCACCTGCATTTTTCCTTGGGTGATGGTGCCCGTCTTGTCCAGACAGAGCATATCCACGCGCGCCAGGGTCTCAACAGAGTACATCTCCTGCACCAAGACCTTTTTCAAGCCCAACTTAATCACTGCAGTCAAGAGCGAAGTAATGGTCAAAAGGGCAATTCCCTTAGGCAACATTCCCAGTAGGGCTGTCGACGAATTTACAACGGACGACTTAAGAGGCAAACCTTTTAAAAGCAAGGCTTCTAGCAAGAGAGCCAGACCAAAAGGAATGATAATCTTCCCAGTAAAACCTGCTAACCTATCCAGCGATTTCATGATACGGGAGTTAATAGGTTTAACGGTCTTGGCTTCCAGCATGAGTTTGGCAGCATAGTTGTCAGCACCGACATGGTGGACTTGAGCCAAAACTGACCCACTTGCTAGGAAGCTTCCTGACAAAAGCAAGGCGTCAACTTCCTTTTGCACCAAATCACTTTCCCCCGTCAACATGGCTTCATTGACTTCCGCAAATCCTTCCAGAACCAAGGCATCACTGGGAATCTGCTCCCCAGCAGACAAACGAATGACGTCTCCTAGCACCAATTCTTCAGGATTGAGGGCAACTTCCTGTCCATCACGAATGGTTTTGACCTTTTCCTTGGTCATGAGATTGAGCTTATCTACCATGTGTTTAGCCCGCAGCTCGGTCACAATACCAGAAAAGGTGTTAAAGCAGATAACAGCAAAGAAGACCAGATTGCTCCAAGCCTGCACAAAGGCTAGTGCCAAAACAATAGCAAAGTTCAAAGCATTAAAAAGAGTAAAGACATTTCGTTTAACGATTTGCCAAGTGCTGGTACTAGCCGATGCGGTAAAATCATTGACCAAGCCCTTAGCCTGTCTTTCCTTGACTTCTATTTGGGTTAATCCCATAATCTTATTTTTATCCATAAATTATATCATATCATTTTTTCTAAAAGAATTCTAATCTCATCCCAAATATGCACCTAGTCAAGGGAAAAAGTTTGCCAGCCCTCCTTTGATAAGGTATAATATTAACAAGAAAAGAATCGAAGGAGATCGCATGTTTTATACTTATTTACGTGGATTGGTTGTATTGCTACTATGGTCCATCAATGGCAATGCCCACTACCATAATACCGATAAAATTCCTAATCAAGATGAAAATTATATCCTGGTTGCGCCTCACCGCACCTGGTGGGATCCAGTTTATATGGCCTTTGCGACTAAGCCAAAACAGTTCATCTTTATGGCCAAAAAAGAACTCTTTACTAACCGTATTTTTGGTTGGTGGATTCGTATGTGTGGTGCCTTTCCTATCGACCGTGAAAATCCTAGCGCCTCTGCCATAAAATATCCTATCAATGTCCTAAAAAAAAGTGACCGCTCTCTCATCATGTTTCCAAGTGGAAGCCGTCACTCAAACGATGTTAAGGGTGGCGTAGCCCTGATTGCCAAAATGGCCAAGGTTCGTATCATGCCAGTTACCTACACAGGTCCCATGACTTTGAAGGGCTTGGTTAGCCGTGAACGTGTCGACATGAACTTTGGAAATCCAATCGATATTTCAGACATCAAGAAAATGAATGATGAAGGAATCGAAATGGTTGCAGACCGTATCCAAACAGAATTCCAACGTCTGGACCAAGAAACGAAACAATGGCACAACGATAAAAAACCGAACCCACTCTGGTGGTTTATCCGCATCCCTGCCCTCATCCTTGCCATTATCCTTGCTATCTTAACCATCATCTTTAGCTTTATCGCAAGCTTCGTCTGGAATCCAGATAAGAAAAGAGAGGCTCTTGGTTAAAAAATACAACAATCCCTTGGCAAAAGCCAAGGGATAATTCTTTTATTTGATTTTCCATTTTTGTGCCAACCAGCCGGAAAAGGCTAGAAATCGCTCAGCCACTTGTTCATGGTGCCCATAAGGATCAAAGACAAACTGACCTTTCGGATAGCGTTTTTGAAGATCGGTATGGATCTGTTCAGCATAAGCTGGTGCTTGAGCCAAGCGATTAGTATGATAGGCTCCTTCTGTTTGACCATTTTGTAAATACAGCAAACAATCTAGATTTTTCACTGTCTCTTTCTTGCAGTAAGCCACAAAATCAGGATACCAAAAAGAACCGCAGATAGAGAAAACACAGGAAACCTTGTCAAAGCTGAAAAGACTGTAAACTGCCGCCAAACCACCTAGTGAGTAACCTCCATAAGCAAGGCGAGTTTCGTCCAGACGATAAAGCGACTGCAACTTGTCTAAAAGACCTCCAAACAAATGATCATGATAGACCTTGGCCTGACCTCCAAAATCTGGAGCCCCATCTCTCAGAGCAGATGCCTTCCAGGGAGTGTAATCGTCTAAGCGATTTTTAGAGGTCAAGCCCACTAAAATCACAGATTCGGAAAGGGAAGATAGGAAATCCAAGTTTCCATCATTCAATAAAATAGCCGGATAGGTTTGATTGGGGTCGTAGTTAGAAGGAAGGCTGATTTTGACTTGAATTCCTTCCCAATCAAACTTATTATTTATTGATAAAGTCATTGATTTTCTCAAGGGAATCAATCACTGCTGGACCATAGTCCATCAATTCATCGTAAGAGATGGTCATGATTTTTTGATTCTTAATAGCAGGAACGCTTTCCAAAACAGCATTTGCCTTCATCAACTCTACTGCTTTTTCATCCAATTTTTTATTGCGGTCGCTGGTTACATAGATAATCAATTCAGGATCCATTGACACGAGGTTTTCCAAGGTCAAACCTGATGTCCCCGTAGCAACGTTTGTATAACCAAGTTGGTTCAGCAAACTTTCTTGCAAAGCAGACTTGTAGGCACCGAAGGTTTCATCATTATACGCAACCATAATCAAAGCCTTTTTCTTTTCACCTTGACTTGCTGGATTTGCTTTCTTAACAGCATCAATTTTAGTTTGTAATTGGGCTGCGTATTCATTGGCCTTGTCCTGAACATTAAAAATCATTCCAAGATTTTTGACATCTTCTACGATATTCCCCAAATCTTGCTGAATTGTTGAGAGAGAAGCTTTTTGTGTATAAACTGGGATTTTATTTTCATTCCAAGTGCTAACTGTCCCCAAGGATTTTTCAGAAAACATCATGTTTCGACCCATCACAGAGTCTGGCTCATAAGAAAGGACTGTTTCTTGTGAGACTGTTTTTTTATCTCCAATTTGAGGAATCGTCGCAATCGCGTCCTTGTATTTGTCCGTCACAGCATTGTCTGGATTGAGCATGCCAACAATTTTATCCTTCAACCCCAACTCCAATAAAATTTCAGTGGTTGAAAGATTATTTGTAATAACTTTTTCAGGTGTCTTGTCAAAAACTTGTTCGACTTCATTTCCTTTAGCATCATAAGTTTTGATAGTTAGCGGATAAGTCGTCTCTGCGTTAGCCTTTTGACTTGTTTCTGTGCTAGATTGTGTGGTAGCTTTTTCTGTAGTAGTGTTACCACAAGCTGCCAAAGTTAAGGTAGCTACTGTTACCAGTAAAATGCTTAGTGTTTTTTTCATCTTATTTTCCTTTTCATTTTTATAAATAGTGAATCATGGCTTGCTGATCCTCGGTCCAAGTCACCTGACTTTGAACTCCATATACAGTTTGCAATGACTCAGGGGTGATGGTCTCCTTTGGAGTACCTTGGTACAGGATTTCCCCCTCTTTCATCAGATAGAGATAATCCGAATAGCGACAAGCAAGTTGAATATCATGCAGGACAGCTAGAACATTGACCTTGAGCTCCTTCACAATGGCCAACAAGTCTAACTGATACTTGATATCCAGGTGATTGGTTGGTTCGTCCAGGAGCAAGAGAGTCGGTTCTTGCGCCAAGGCGCGGGCTAGTAAGACTCGCTGTTTCTCTCCCCCTGACAGAGACGAATAGAGACGAGTTTTCTTCTCGAGCATATCCACCTTAACGAGGGCATCTTGAACGAGGGCATAATCCCTTTCCCTTTCCTTCTGTAAAAAAGAGAGGTGGGGAGTTCTTCCCAGCAAGACGATTTCTTCAACTGTACAATCAAACTGCAGTTGGTTAAACTGGGTCACAACTGCCATTTGCTTGGCTGTTTCTTTGAGCGTCCATTGTTCCAGAGGCTTTCCATCTAGGCTTATCAAGCCTTTGTCCGCCTTTTCCTGACGATAAAGGAGTTTAAGTAGACTGGTTTTTCCACTTCCATTTGGTCCTAATATCGTGTGAAATTGATGCCCTTCAACCTTAAGAGAGACTCCTTTGATGATTTTTTTCTCTCCTAGTCCAAAATGGATATCCTGACAAATCAAGTCCATATCAGACCCTCACCTCCCTTCGCCTACCTCCAACAATGTAGATAAAGAAGGGAGCACCTACTAAGGCTGTGAAAATACCAATAGGAAGCTCTGCGTTTGGAATGATAATACGAGAGAGTACGTCTGCCCAGATGACAAAGAGGGCACCTAACAAGGTTGCAACAGGAAAAAGCCTCTTATAATTCGTTCCTACTAACCCTCGAGCTAAATGTGGAGTAATCAGACCGACAAAACCAATAATCCCACAGGTTGCCACTAATACTGCTGTCAGCACAGCCACCATGGTCACATAAAGATACCAATAAAAGCGTAAGGGAATTCCCAAAGTTAAAGCAGCCTCATCTCCCATCATCATCGCATTGAAAACACGATACTGAGTAGAGAAAAATAGAAAGGCTATTCCTACTACTATAGTTGGCAGGACCAAGTCTGCCCAGGAAGTCCCAGCGAGCGAACCCATGGTCCAAAACTTAATGGTCATCACACTGTCCGCATTAGCGCCAACTGAGATAATAAAGTTGGAAAAAGCTAGAAAGAGAGCATTGACCACCGTTCCTGATAAGATCAGACTAGATGTTGTCATCCTTCCCTGCATAGAGGCAATGATGAGAACAGCAATTGTTGCCAAAATAGCTCCAAGAAAAGCTCCAAGGCTAATCATCACTTTTAAACCAAGAATGATGCTCAAGGTTGCACCTAGAGTTGCACCCGCAGATATTCCTAAGACATAGGGCTCTGCGATGGGATTGTTCACTGTAGACTGCATCACACTACCACACATAGAAAGGCCTGCTCCTACTATCAGACCTAACAATACTCGGGGGAATCTCATGTTCCATACAATGGCAAGAGTAGACTTGGAAACCTCTCCTATCTCAAGAGGAAATCCCAACCTGCTCAAGATAATCCGATAAGTATCTCCTAGATCAATCGCAACAGATCCCATTGAAACTGCTAGAAAGAGAGAAATCCCTAAAATACCTAGCAAAATAACTAAAAGTAACACAAATTGCTGGTCTTGTCGGCTTCCAGAAAATTTGGAAAGCATGCAAACCTCCTTTGATAGAATCTTAAAAATTTAGAAAATTCTCATGAAAAGTATACCATATTTTCAACAATGGAACAAGATGAGAACAAATGAATATAGTTGGTCTTACAGTGCTAATAATCGTAACCGAAGATTATACTTGAGTATATCGAGGTAAAGTGACAACATAAAAAGCCCTCTGAAAATCAGAGAGCTGATTTGAGCTCGGGCTAAAATCCTAGTGAAACAAAAAAATCTACACGGTCAGAAAAGTCTCTATCGTGCCATTTTCATACATGATGTATAGTCCAAGTAGAATGAATACTAAGGGCACAATGATTCGCTCGTATTTTTCAATTGTCTCGAATATTAACGGAATAGAGGATAACACCCGACTAAGCTCGCATAAGATAATTATGCCGATTACAAACACAAGCAACGCCACGAGGGTCTGTGACCAATCTAACGAAGCAAAATAAGGTATATAGATACCTAAATTATCTCCGCCAGACGCAATTGTCAGCAATGTAACTGTCCAAAATAGTTGATTTGCCTTGCTTTGTTCCAATCTTTCAATAATTTCTTCCTCTTCTTCGTCCTCACCTTCTCCAACAATTGCAAAGCGAATCCCTAAATAGATAGGGATTAAACCAAGCAATCCAACCATCCATTCTTCAGGCACGAAATTAACGACATAAGCAGCAACTAAACTCGCCCCTACAAGTAAGCCTGTGCCTAGATATTGCCCCGCATAAATATGCCATTTTTGTTTATTCTGTGATAGCTGTGCAAATAAAATAATTAAAATAATTAAATAATCGATACTGGTGGAAATATAAACACCAATAGCAGATATAATTGTCTGTCCCATAAAAAACCTCCTGTATTGGTCAGTAATAAATCAGCAGATTTTAGGAGAGCACAGACACATTAATTTAGCTATCGCTAGTGGGTAATGTCGAACGTAGGAAAGCATTTTACTCCTCCTCAAAACGTAGTTACAAAGTAATTTCTAACTGGAATTCGGTGACTACTTCCATGTAAAGTATAACATACTATACTTTACTTCGTAAAGTGTGGGCTCTCCGAGGGGGCTTGCAGACAGCTACTCGGCTTTTCAAGCCGAGTAGCTGCGCACCCTTATGGTGTAATTAGCTGATACCATTTGAGGTTTTTGTAGTCTCCAAAATTGTGATCGATAAAACCTCAATAAAAAAGCCCTCTGAAGTCAGAGAGCTGATTTGAGCCCGGGCTAAAATCCATACAAAAAAGCTACCCATTTTAGAGTAGCTTCATTATCAAGATATGCTCAATTGAACACGGCCTAAGCACTTGGCAAAAAAGATAAAATTTCCTAAAAACTAAAGTTTCTTCGTCAATTTTCCTATTTTTGCTTTGTGCTTTTGACGGCCTTTGTATCTTGAATTAACGACGAAGTCCTAGAGAGTTGATCAACTCACGGTAACGGTTAACGTCGTTTTTACGCAAGTATGCAAGCAAGTTACGACGGCGACCGATTTTTTTCATCAATCCACGGTAAGTAGCGTGGTCTTTTTTGTGTTGTTTGATGTGTTCGTTAAGGTGGTTGATTTCCCAAGTAAGGACAGCAACTTGAACCTCTACTGAACCTGTATCACCTTCGTGACGTGCATATTGTGCGATGATTTCATTTTTTTTCTCTTTTGAGATTGCCATGATGTTTCTCCTTTTTATTTGGCTTCATCCGAGTGACAGGTTGGCATGCCTGTAACCAAGAAGAAGTTATTTGTCTTTACGACAATCCCTATTCTACCAATAACTAACTTCTTTGTCAACAGATTTACTTTCTTGTTTTAAACATGCTATAATAATCATAGCAAGAAATCCAAGTTGTCTGTTTTTTAAAACGAGGTGATTATCATGCGTAGATTCTATTCCCATCTCCCCTACTATCTGGTCATATTTTTCTTTTATTGGCCACTTTATGAGTTGGTCTTGCTAGTTGTTTCTGACCCCCTTACACTCAAGGGACTCTGTATAAACAATCTTCTCTTCTTTACACCTCTGGTAATCTTGATTATATCGCTACTTTATAGCTACCGTTTCCGTTTCTCACTTTGGTGGTTAATTGGTAACGGACTGCTCTTTTGCTTTACTATCATAACCTTTGGTGAGTTTATACTAATTTACTTGCTAATCTATGAAACCTTGGCTCTGGTGGGCATGGCTTCCGGTATTGGCATCAAGCATATTCTACAAAAATGAAAAACAAAAAACTTTCACAAAATCCTTGAAAAATCTCACAATCATGCTATAATAATCCATAGAGACAAGTCACTTAGTCCCTTTCTACTAGAGAGTGCGTGGTTGCTGGAAACGCATAGAGAGCCTAAACTGATACTACTCTTGAGTTTTTTATGAAAACATAAAACGGTGGCCACGTTAGAGCCAATCAGAGGTGTCCCTCTCTTTTGAGGTACATAAATGAAGGTGGAACCACGTTGCGACGTCCTTTTGAGGATGTCGCAATTTTTTATGAGGAGGCTAACTATGGAGTTGCAAGAATTAGTGGAGCGCAGTTGTGCAATCCGACAAGCTTATCACAAACTGGAAGTTAAGCATCATGATTCCAAGTGGACGGTAGAAGAAGACCTCTTGGCTTTGTCTAATGATATTGGAAATTTCCAACGACTAGTGATGACCAAGCAAGGACGCTACTATGATGAAACACCTTACACACTGGAACAAAAACTTTCAGAAAATATCTGGTGGCTAGTAGAACTTTCTCAACGTCTGGATATAGACATTCTGACGGAAATGGAAAACTTCCTCTCTGATAAAGAAAAGCAATTGAACATTAAGACTAGGAAGTAGTCTGCAAAAAAGTCAATGCTTAGAAACTATGAAATAATAAAAAGGAGAACATCATGATTAACATTACTTTCCCAGATGGCGCTGTTCGTGAATTCGAATCTGGCGTTACAACTTTTGAAATTGCCCAATCTATCAGCAATTCCCTAGCAAAAAAAGCCTTGGCTGGTAAATTCAACGGCAAACTCATCGACACTACTCGTGCTATCACTGAAGATGGGAGCATCGAAATTGTGACACCTGATCACGAAGATGCCCTTCCAATCTTGCGTCACTCAGCAGCTCACTTGTTTGCCCAAGCAGCTCGTCGTCTTTTCCCAGACATTCACTTGGGAGTTGGCCCAGCCATCGAAGACGGTTTCTACTACGATACTGACAACACTGCCGGTCAAATCTCTAACGAAGACCTTCCTCGTATTGAAGAAGAAATGCAAAAAATTGTCAAAGAAAACTTCCCATCAATTCGTGAAGAAGTGACTAAAGACGAGGCACGTGAAATCTTCAAGAACGACCCTTACAAATTAGAATTGATTGAAGAACACTCTGAAGACGAAGGTGGTTTGACTATCTATCGTCAAGGTGAGTATGTAGACCTCTGCCGTGGCCCTCACGTCCCATCAACAGGCCGTATCCAAATCTTCCACCTTCTCCATGTAGCAGGTGCTTACTGGCGTGGAAATAGCGACAACGCTATGATGCAACGTATCTATGGTACAGCTTGGTTTGACAAGAAAGACTTGAAAAACTACCTTCAAATGCGTGAAGAAGCTAAGGAACGTGACCACCGTAAACTTGGTAAAGAGCTTGATCTCTTCATGATTTCTCAAGAGGTTGGTCAAGGACTTCCATTCTGGTTGCCAAATGGTGCGACTATTCGTCGTGAGTTGGAACGCTACATCGTAGATAAAGAGCTAGCTTCTGGCTATCAACACGTCTACACTCCACCACTTGCTTCTGTTGAACTTTACAAGACTTCTGGTCACTGGGATCATTACCAAGAAGACATGTTCCCAACTATGGACATGGGTGACGGGGAAGAATTTGTTCTTCGTCCAATGAACTGTCCGCACCACATCCAAGTCTTCAAACATCATGTTCACTCTTACCGTGAGTTGCCAATCCGTATCGCTGAAATCGGTATGATGCACCGCTACGAAAAATCTGGTTCCCTTACTGGTCTTCAACGTGTACGTGAAATGTCTCTTAACGACGGTCACCTCTTTGTGACTCCAGAACAAATCCAAGAAGAATTCCAACGTGCCCTTCAGTTGATTATCGATGTTTATGAAGACTTCAACTTGACTGAATACCGCTTCCGCCTCTCTCTTCGCGACCCTCAAGATACTCACAAGTACTTTGACAACGATGAGATGTGGGAAAATGCCCAAACCATGCTTCGTGCAGCCCTTGATGAAATGGGTGTGGATTACTTTGAAGCCGAAGGTGAAGCAGCCTTCTACGGACCAAAATTGGATATTCAAGTTAAGACAGCCCTTGGAAAAGAAGAAACTCTTTCTACTATCCAACTTGACTTCTTGCTTCCAGAACGCTTCGACCTTAAATACATCGGAGCTGATGGCGAAGAGCACCGTCCAGTTATGATCCACCGTGGAGTTATCTCAACTATGGAACGCTTCACAGCTATCTTGATTGAGAACTACAAGGGTGCCTTCCCAACATGGCTTGCACCACACCAAGTAACCCTCATCCCAGTATCTAACGAAAAACACGTGGACTACGCTTGGGAAGTGGCTAAGAAACTCCGTGACCGTGGTGTTCGTGCAGATGTAGATGAGCGCAATGAAAAAATGCAGTTCAAGATCCGTGCGTCACAAACAAGCAAGATTCCTTACCAATTGATCGTTGGGGACAAGGAAATGGAAGACGGAACAGTCAACGTTCGTCGCTACGGACAAAAAGAAACACAAACTGTCTCAGTTGATGACTTTGTTCAAGCTATCCTAGCTGATATCGCCAACAAATCACGCGTTGAGAAATAAGAGATAAAATCCTAGCTACCTAAAAAGCAACAACTATTTCAGCTGTTGCTTTTTATATTTTTACTCAATGAAAATCAAAAAGCAAACTAGGAAGCTAGCCGCAAGCTGTACTTGAGTACGGTAAGGCGACGCTGACGTGGTTTGAATTTGATTTTCGAAGAGTATTATTTAATCCGAGCTAGTAGTGATTGACCAAACCACCACACAAGATTTGCTTTCATGAGTTAGATAAGGTCAATATCCTCAATCCTTGTCTGCTTCATTTTCTTTTACGAGATCTTTTTGTGAATCTTTTTCAGAGAGTTTTTGATCAATATACTTGTCAATGGTTTCATAAAATTCCTTGGTCGCTTCACTATCTAATGTTGGCGAGTTCTGAACTTGATTCACTTTCAATTGAACAGATTGAATACCGTAAGAGGCTTGTTTTTGGTGGAGTGTTTCTAATTCTTCTTCTGAAATCGGATCTCCAACAACCGTCAAGACCAATTCATTGTTACTTGACTTGTAGACTTGATTAATAACCGTATAATTGGCGAACTCTTTTCCTACAAACTGTTTGATCCCTTCTTTGCGCGCTTGTTCTATTGTCAGAGTAACTGCCGAATAGCTAGCTGGAAGAATCAACAATACAATCAAAGATATCAAGCCAATTCTCATTTTAATGCTCAGCTCTTTAAATGAAGTTAAAGGAGATTTTCTCATCAAAATTCTTGTTCCAACAATGTTGGCTAGCATGATAAAGACACAGTTGATCAAGAAAAGATAGAGAGCCCCCAATAAAAATCGTACATTCCCATTAGCTAAACCATAGCCAGCAGTACAGATAGGCGGCATCAGAGCTGTAGCAATGGCTACTCCTGGCACGATATTGTTTGCTTCTTTTTTCCTTGAACCGATCACACCAGCAATCCCACCAGCAATAGCAATGAGGACATCCCAAATGGTTGGAGAGGTTCGTGCAATCAACTCGCTACTTGCATAAGACAAGGGAGAAATCCAGAAATACAGAGTCGAGACAAGCAAACTGACCAACACTTGAGTCAATAAAACCTCTAGAGATTGCTTGATTAAACGCGTATCAAAAATAGCTAAACCGAATCCCAGTCCAACAATCGGTGTCATGAGAGGTGAAATCAACATGGCTCCTATAATGACAGCTGTTGAATTCATATTTAGTCCGATAGAGGCAATAAAAATTGCACACATCAAAATCGCTGTATCTCTCAATCGAACATGAAGGTCATCGTATAATTTCTCACGGTATTCCCGTGTTGAATAATTGGCAGTCATTTGTCCTCTCCTCTTTCCTTATTTAAATTGGTATAATAATTAAAAATAACAGCTGATAAACAGCCAAAAAATATGAGCCCATAAATCGTCAAGAAGACACTGGTAATCCTTCCAATCAAGGTCACAGCTAGGAGATCCCCGTAGCCGACAGTCGTCGAAGTCACAAAAGCATACCAAAGACCGTCTCCGTAATTTGTGATAGCAGGTTCAACTAGGAAAAGCACGCCTCCTGACCCAAAAACAAAGGTCACAAAACTCAGAGCAAACCGAGTAAAACCCGTAACCTGCATAATATGCCATAACATTTTTAAACGTTTCATTTGTTCTCCTTATTCATACTAGCTCCTGACCGAGCCGTTTTTTTCCAATAATCAAAGTGAAGATAGGACATGATCTCCATCACCAAACCCCAGTCCAACAATCGGTGTCATAAGAGGGGAAATCAGCATGGCTCCAATAATGACAGCTGTTGAATTCATATTTAGGCCAATAGAGGCAATAAAAATCGCACACATCAAAATCACTGTATCTCTTAATCGAACATGAAGATCATCATATAATTTCTCACGGTATTCACGTGTTGAATAGTTTCCAGTCATTGGTTACTCCTTTTATTTCGTATAATTTTGTTTCTGCATGGATGATGGTAGAGAGACTTCTGTCCAATCTTACATATTTTTCTTCTCACCTGTTATTCTTTTGAAAATTATCCTTTAAATATCCGTCAGTCCATCCTTAACATTATATCAAAAATTTTACAGTCTTTCTTCGAAGAAATCTATCAATTGAATAGATAGATGAAGCAAGAAATTTTTGTTTCCTTATCCGAAGAAGGAAAAACGGTATCTCCTGAACCTTGATACTATGCGTTTTATTCTTTATAATTTAGCTATTTCAAAATTACAAGTTCTCCATTCTTAATTTCCCAAACTTGGTCAAACTTACTTAATAATTCGTTTTGGCGATGTAAAGTAACAATGACGGCACTTGGTAGTTCCAGAACTCTTTCCAATTCCATTTTAAACTGATTAGTATCCAAGGCAGAGAAAGGTTCGTCTAGGATAAGCAATGGATTTTTACGATTTTTCTCACGATTTAAATACATTCGTTGTTGCTGACCACCTGACAGGGATTGTGGTGGAATTTTTTCAAAATCTTCTTCTCTGAATTTTTCATTGAAACTATTGAATAGCGTTACATTATTTTCATAACTCGAAATAAATGTATGTTCTTGTTGCAGAATCATACCGAATCTTCCCCAAAGATGGTCCAAAACAAGCCCATCTAGCACAATTTGTCCTTCAAAATCTTCATCTGTTCCATTTAAAATGTTGAGAAGACTACTTTTTCCAGACCCATTCTTACCAATAAGCGCAATTTTATCCCCTTTTTGAATCGTAGCGGAAGTAATTATCAATTTTGATTCTCCCAGTTGTTTGGAAATGTTTTTCAAAGTAATCGTATCAAAAGAATGTTG
This sequence comes from Streptococcus mitis, assembly GCF_047463435.1. Taxonomy (GTDB): domain Bacteria; phylum Bacillota; class Bacilli; order Lactobacillales; family Streptococcaceae; genus Streptococcus; species Streptococcus mitis_DS. The sequence goes on from NZ_JASHDW010000003.1 coordinate 25,426, forward strand.
AGGTGCTTGAACTGAAACGGGTCTCCCAACAATGTTTTGAAAACTCTTGATTACAGGCTTTACGGACTCTAACATTTGTAAATCATAAAGGATTTCCTGTATTGGTTCAGAAAAAGCATTAATATATCCGAAACTCGCCACCACCTCAGGAATACCGAGTTGCTGGTGAGATAGAGAGTAGGCTAAATAAATAAACAGAACAAGACTAATGAATTCAAAAGAAACACCTGTCAATAAGATGCCTGTAATTTTTGTCAAACCATACTTAAAATACTTATCCTGCAAATTCTTTAGAGAACTCTTTTGTTGATTCAAAAAATGCGACATAGTTAGTTTATTTACCAAATGATGTCCCATGAGCAAATCCTCCAAAGTTCGATAGTAATCTCCTTGTTTTTTCAAGTAAACCTGTCTACGATTAGCGGTCAACTTCCCAACGATTTTAGGAATTTGAATACTAATTCCAGTAGAAAAGATTAAAATCAGTGATACAATAGGATTAATTGTTCTGCTAATAATGAAAGCGTAAATGATGATACGTAAAATTTGTTTGATAAAACTCATCAATGGAGGAAGGTAATCCTTTTCCAACGAATCTAGGTCATTAGATTGATAGGAAATATACTCTGCTACTGTTTTCTGCTTGAAATCGTGGTGACTGAGTCCCAGAAGTGAACGAAACCACTCATTTTTCAAAGTAGTCGAAAAGATAATCCCCTGCTTCCAATCAAGTATCATTTGGATATAGTTACAACTCAAATAGCCAGCCACTGACATAGAGTAACCATATAGAGCTACTTGATAATCCCCTTTGATTAATGCCTGCGTGAAATACGGTAACAAAGCTGTGCAGATATTCGATACTACACCAAAAAGAAAATTAAAGAAGAGATACCATCTAATAGTTTTAAGATATGGTAGCATATACGATACTCCTTGCTAATGCGTTTTTTTACATATCGCAGAACAATCTCTACTATTCCCTATTTCAGATAGTCCGATACTCGGACATTGAGTGCAATAATTGTAAATCACACAAGTACTGCAGTTTTTACTATCATTCAAAATATAATTTGCTATTTTGTAAAATATAGGTCTATCCCATGTTTCTTTGATAGATGTAAAATGAATATTTCCAATACTTCTATTGAAAGTAAGCTTTTTCAGTTTTTCTAACGATTTAGGCTATTTCGTGACACACCCACAATCCGTGAAAATTCTGGTTATATCAGATTATGTGATTTTCGTAAGAATTTTATATTGTCTCCAATCATGGTAGTCTCCTTTTACTTGATAAAACTATTATAACATTTAGAAATTAAAAACTGGTTCAAAATCAATAGGATGTGTGTATTCGATACATTCAATAAATTCTTGGAAACAGTTCTACACCAGTTACACAAATCTATATACACCTATCTCATTCAAAATTAAAAGAAAGCTGCAGTTCTTTTAATCCTGTATCAACGATTCATTCTGAAATCGAATAGGAGACATTTCCCAAGTCTACAATTCACTTCATCTCAAATTAATTTTTGTAATTCACCCTTAGTTTATAGATTTTATACTCAACAAAAGTATAAAGCATACAAAACTTCACTTTGAACCAGTATTTATACTATATTCCGTATTAAAAATTCTATTATTGGTTTTGTAAAAAACAGTCTTCAAATATCCTGAAATATAGCAAAAAGAGATTGGGTAAAAACTCATTGTCTCTTCTCACTCAAGGACTAAGTTCACTTGAGCAAACTGAATCCGCACTATCGTTCCTTTTCCAACCTCAGACTCGATACGAATCTGGTGCCCCAGTTCTTCAGAAATTTTCTTAGATAGATAGAGGCCAAGTCCAGATGACTGCTGAGTTAGGCGTCCATTATATCCTGAGAAGCCACGTTCAAAGACTCGGAGGACATCACTGTTTTTTATCCCGATTCCCGTATCCTTGATACAGAGTTCCTGGCCTTCCATATAAATCTCCAGACCACCTTCCTTGGTGTACTTGAGACTATTTGAGATAATTTGTTCAATGACCACTAGTAACCACTTCTTATCCGTCACAATTTCTTTATCAAGGTCATATAGGTTGACATTTAGGCCTTTTTGAATAAAGAAAAGAGCATATTTACGAATTATTTCCTTGACCAAGTCCTCAATTTGCACCTGCTTCAAGACCAAATCATCATGGAAACTTTCTAAACGCAGGTACTGTAAAACTAGATTGGTATAGGAATCAATCTTGAAAATTTCCTGTTCTAATTGCTGCTTCAGTTGGCGGTCGGCTACTTCTGCAACTAAGAGTTGACTAGCTGCAATGGGGGTCTTTATCTGATGTACCCACAAGGTATAGTAATCCAGCAAATCCGTCAATTTTCTTTCTGAATCTGACCTCTGCTGATAAAGTTCCATCTCATGCGCTTCTAATTTTTCTGCTAAAGCTATTTCCAATGGAGATTTGGCTTCCCTCTCTCCATAGAGAATTTCCTGGCGATAGATCTGCATCTCCACTAATATATCCCAAGTGAAAAATAAGATGGTTACAAAGCAGTACAGCAGGAGAAAGTAGAGATAGTAAATTCCCAAACTGGCAAATAAAAACTGAAAGAGCAAAACCAGAAATGTTAAAGCAAGAAGATAGACAAACAGACGACTACGGGAGCGCAGATAGGCTAGAAAAAATTGTTTCCAATCAAGCATGCTTTAATCCGTACCCTATTCCTTTCTTGGTCTCGATAAATCCTACCAAGCCCTGCTCTTCCAATTTTTTACGCAAACGAGCCACATTAACAGAGAGCGTATTATCATCAATGAAAAAGTCACTGTTCCAAAGCTCCCGCATGAGGTCATCACGTGCTACGATATTGCCTGCATGTTCAAACAAGACTCGTAAAATCTGGAATTCGTTCTTGGTCAAATTCAAAACTTGCCCTTGATAATGTAAATCCATTGATTTTGTATTGAGGATAACGCCGGCATATTCCAGTAAGCTCTCGTCACGCCCAAACTCATAGGAACGACGCAACAAGCCCTGAACCTTGGCTAAAAGAACCTGGTGGTCAAAAGGCTTAGTCACAAAGTCATCCGCCCCCATATTGATTGCCATGACAATATCCATAGCCTGGTCTCTCGAAGACAGAAACATGATGGGCACCTTAGAAATTTTGCGAATCTCCTGACACCAGTGATAGCCATTAAACAAAGGTAGTCCAATATCCATGAGGACCAGATGAGGCTCCGACTGGACAAACAGACTCAAAACTTCCATAAAGTCTTCTACCAGAACCACTTCAAATCCCCATTCAGAGAGCATTTTCCCAACCTGTTGACGAATGACCTGATCATCTTCTACTAATAAAATCTTGTGCATGCGCTTCTCCTTTTCTATTATTATAACAGATTTTTCCATGCTAGAAAGTCTGAAACTGATACTCAATGAAAATCAAAAAGAAAACTAGGAAGCTAGCCGCAGGTTGCTCAAAGCACCGCTTTGAGGTTGCAGATAAAGCTGACGTGGTTTGAATTTGATTTTCGAAGAGTATGAATTTGAAATAGCTTGTTTTTAGTCAACAAAGTGAGCCAGTCCTACTAGCTAATTTGAGGGAAATTTGATAAGATAAATAAAAAGAAAGGAGCTCTTATGACCAATATTTTTGACTATCTGAAAGATGTCGCACACGATTCCTTTTACGACTTACCTTTGAATGAATTAGATGTTTTAGCCTTAACAGAAACAACCTATCTCTCCTTTGATAATCTTGTCTCCACAACTCCTCAGCGTCTTTTAGACCTAGCACCTCAGGTTATAAGAGAACCTAACATGTTGACCAGTAAAAATCGCCTCCAGCTATTAGATGAACTAGCTCAACACAAGCGCTTCAAAAATTGCAAACTCTCCCATTTCATCAACGACATTGACCCTGAACTGCAAAAACAATTTGCGGCTATGACCTACCGTCTCACTCTCGACACCTATCTGATTGTTTTTCGAGGTACAGATGACAGTATCATTGGCTGGAAGGAAGATTTCCACCTGACCTATATGAAGGAAATTCCTGCTCAAAAGCACGCCCTTCGCTATTTAAAGAACTTTTTTGCCCACCATCCTAAGCAAAAGGTCACTCTGGCTGGGCATTCCAAGGGAGGAAATCTAGCCATCTATGCTGCTAGCCAAATTGAGCAAAGCTTGCAAGATCAGATTACAGCAGTTTATACCTTTGATGCGCCTGGTCTCCATAAAAAACTGACACAAACCGAGGGCTATCAAAGGATAATGGATAGAACCAAGGTCTTCATTCCACAAGGTTCCATCATCGGTATGATGTTGGAAATCCCTAACCACCAAATCATCGTGCACAGTACTGCCTTAGGTGGTATCGCCCAGCACGATACCTTTAGTTGGCAGATTGAAGACAAGCACTTCGTCCAACTAGATAAAACCAACAGTGATAGCCAACAAGTTGACACAACCATCAAGGAGTGGGTGGCCACAGTCCCTGATGAGGAACTTCAGCTTTACTTCGACCTCTTCTTTGGCACCATTCTTGATGCTGGCATTAGCTCCATCAATGACTTGTCTTCCTTCAAGGTTATTGAACACATTCATCATCTCTTTGTCCAAGCGCAATCCCTCACTCCAGAAGAAAGGGAAACTATGGGACGCCTTACCCAGTTATTGATTGATACCCGTTACCAAGCCTGGAAAAATAGATAATACCTTTCAAAAATCAAATGAATACAAAAAAAGACCTAGAATACATATTTTCATGTACATTCTAAGTCTTTTTTAATAAAATCTAACTACCAAATAACCCCTTTATAGGCTAGCAAAATGATAACTAATATCGGAACATAAAAGGCGAGGAAGAGCCATTTCATTTTGACACAGAGAGCCACGTACTCCCGAATAAAAGCAGATGGTATGTAGTAGCCTGCTGTCCTACATCCGAGTCCATCTCCCTTCATATTTAGCTTACGAGCATAAGTACTGGTTCTAAAGACATGATAGTCATTTGTAACAAAGAGGAATTGAGGTTTGGCTACCAGTTCCTCACCAAGTTCCTTAGAAAAGAGAAGGTTCTCGTAGGTAGTCCTTGATTGATCTTCCAGAATAATCGCATCTTGGGGAACATCTGTCTCTTCAAGAAGATAGTTTGTAATGGCCTGCGCTTCAGAAATCTTCTCATCTCCTCCTTGACCACCACTGGCAATGATTTTGATATGAGGATTCTTAGACTTGTGATAAGCTTCCACTGCCTTATCAATTCTCCTCTTCAGCAAAGGTGTTACCTTTTCTCCGTCTAACAAACCTGCACCATGAATGATAATAAAATCATAATGCTTCTTCTTAGGAATAAAGAGATACAAGATAGAGTACAGAATAAAAGCCACAAAAGCAAAACCAAAAATAAAGTAAGAATAAGCAATAAATGCAAATAAAATATTTAGAAAGTGATTGGTGTAAAATAATTCATGTCGTCCTCCCAATCGAAATGACATCAAAGCAAAAAATAGCAAAATGACTATTCCAAGGAGCATGGAGAGATAATTAGCCTTTGAACGTCCCTCTCGCTTCAACAAAATGACCCCATTATAGATTAGAAAGATGCCACTTAGAAAAAGCAAAAAAGGAAGTAAAATAAAGGGAAATATAAAAAAAGCGAAATGAATCTTCTCATACCCATTTTGATAAAAAAGGTAGCCTAGATAAAAATAACTGGAAATGAGGGATAATAAGAATAATACTGGATTCCACAAACTTCTATTATCCTTCCAAAATGACACTATAAAGGCCAACACAATTCCTATAACGAGATACATTTCTTCCTCCTTTAATGATTCTATTTTATCACAATTTTACATAGATAAAAAGAGGGCATCTATCCCTCTCACTCCTTCATTTGACTCTTTGCATCAGCCACGACTTGTTCTAGACTGGTCTGACCAAGTTCAGCCTCCATCGCCAACTGAATTCTCTCCAATTTTTGATCCAAAACATCATGAATATGAGCTCCTACAGGGCAATTTGGATTTGGATTGTCATGGAAACTGAAGAGTTGACCAGTCTTACCAAGACACTCAACCGCCTGATAAACATCTAATAGACTAATGTCTTTGAGATCCTTAACAATCTCTGTTCCGCCTGTTCCACGCGCTACTGAAATCAGCTCTGCCTTCTTCAACTGGGACAAGGTCTTTCTGATAATGACAGGATTGACCCCGACACTAGCAGCTAAAAAATCACTGGTCACCTTGCTTTCCTTCCCCTTAAGGGCAATGATAATCAGCATATGAGTCGCAATGGTAAATCTACTTGGAATTTGCATCCTCTTCTCCTTTTTACGAGGCTACCCTGCCTCTACTCTTCTTTTTCTTTTATTATACCCTTTTTAGTTGTAATGTCAATCATTACCACCCTTCAACCAAGCATCTAATTCCTTATCATAACCCTCTTTCTGGGCCAATTCACTCAGAAATTCCTGATGATGAGTATGGTGGATACCATTGACCAGACTTTCATAATACACCTCAAAATAGGGAAGTTTCAGGTCTTTAGCCAGTTGCAATTCAGCTGCCACATCGTAGTCCACCCGTCGGAAATCCATATCTACCAAGCCCTTGTCATCAAACTCCAAAATCATATACTGGGCCCGCAAGTCCTTCCGCAACTGAGCATCTAGAAAGAAAGGTTGCCCAATCGAACCCGGATTGACAATCAATTGCCCACCAGTCCCGTAACGAAGCAACTGCTGGTGAATATGACCATACACAGCAATATCACAAGAGGGATTGGTCACCAAGCGGTCAAAATCCTCCTGCGCTCCAGTATGAATCAACTCTCGTCCCCAGTTCTTATCAGGAAGATGATGGCTAATTCCCACCGTCAAATCCCCAAACTGACGATGGATCTGGAGTGGTTGATTGTGGAGCAATTCGATTTCTTCTAGGGAAATTTCCTCTAAAACATACTGGCACTGGCGCAAGAGATAACGTTGACTAGGACGAGTACTATCTAGTTCCTTGCGGACACCATGCCACAGACTATCTTCCCAGTTTCCCAAAACTCTAGCTGTAATCGGTAGTTGAGCCAACAAGTCCAAAATCCTTCTACGCCCTGTCCCTGGCATGAGAATATCTCCCAAAAGCCAGTATTCATTCACTCCTAGCTGCCGAGCATCTGCCAAAACAGCCTCCAAGGCTGTAGTATTTCCATGAATATCTGAAAGAAGAGCTATTTTTGTCATATTCATCTCCTCGTTTTTTCTCTTGCAATAAGTATAACATAAAAAGTCACAGCTAGAGAAATCTAGCTTTTTTTGATATACTAGATAAAGATATTAGACAAGAGGAAACGAATGACCCCGAATAAAGAAGATTATCTAAAATGTATTTATGAAATTGGCACAGACCTGCATAAAATCACCAACAAGGAAATTGCGGCTCGTATGCAAGTCTCTCCCCCTGCCGTAACTGAAATGATTAAACGGATGAAGAGTGAAAATCTCATCCTCAAGGACAAGGAATGTGGCTATCTACTGACTGACCTTGGACTTAAACTGGTCTCTGAACTCTACCGTAAACACCGCTTGATTGAAGTTTTTCTAGTTCATCATTTAGACTATACGAGTGACCAGATTCACGAGGAGGCTGAGGTCTTGGAACATACTGTCTCTGAGCTATTCGTGGAGAGACTGGAAAAATTGCTTGGATTCCCCAAAACCTGCCCTCACGGAGGAACTATTCCTGCCAAGGGAGAACTCTTAGTTGAAATCAATAACCTCCCACTAGCTGATATCAAGGAAGCTGGCGCCTACCGCCTGACTCGGGTGCATGATAGTTTTGACATTCTCAGTTATTTGGATAAGCACTCACTTCACATCGGTGACCAGCTCCAAGTCAAGCAGTTTGATGGCTTCAGCAACACCTTCACTATCCTTAGTAAAGACGAGGATTTACAAGTAGGTATGGACATTGCCAAACAACTCTACGTCGAGAAAATCGACTAATTTCTCAAGTACCCAACCAACCCTGAAAGTTTTATTTTCAGGGTTTTATTTCTATCATTTGATTTTACTTTCATTTAGTTGTAGAATATTTGTAAAAAAGAAATATATTTTAACATATGAAAAAATCACTAAAAATTTTTGCTACATCCAAATGGTTTGACCTCTTCGGGGTTGCTTTGGTCGTTGGGATTGCGATTGCATCTGGTTACCTCAACTCCCGTCTCGACAAATTCGTAGACTGGGGACCATGGACAGCTCTTGTTCCCTTTGGATTGATTTCCGTAACCAATGTTGGGATTTCCATGTTGTCCACTCGTTTCACGGGAAAATTAAGCAAATGGGGAAATTACTTTGGTATTGTTAATACCATTTTGTCCGGCACTATTGATTATATCCTTGGAAATAAGGCAGCCATCATTACCTATCCCGTCACCTTCCTCATCTATACCTTTGCGATTAAGAAATGGGAAGCTTCGCAAGAAGGCAGACCCAACCAAATGAGTCAAAAACAGCTAAAATTGGCGGCCATTATCATTTCCATCATCGCCTTCCTCTTTGCCTTTGCGACCAACTATATCGGCTATGGAGGAAAGATGAATCTCCTTGCCTACGTAACAACTATTGCCTTTGCACTGTCCCTCATTGCCAATGCTTTTAACGCATTGAAACTAACAACTCAGTGGGGCTTTTGGTTGATTTACAATTTCGTTCAGCTGACAAAAGCTGGTATTCAAGGAAATTTTGCCAATATCGGAAAATACATCTTTTATATCCTCAATGCAATCGGAGCTTTATTTGTCTGGAATGATGAAGAGGTGGAACAATAAGAGGGAAATCAAATAAAGAAATCTAACAGAATCTCCTTACTAAAATTTTTTATCATTTTAGTTGTAACTTCCATTCTTTTGGAGTAGAATGAAGATAGATAAAAGAGGGAGGTCTTGTCATGAAAAAACTCTTTAGAATCCATTTTACAGCAATTGCAATCATTGATTTACTACTATTTGCATTTTTTATCACTAGACCCGAGACAGCTTTAGAATGGCTCTTGCTCTCTGGTTTTATTTTCCTCCTTGCTCAAGGACTCCTGCTATTTCGCTTGCTTGTCCGACTCAAACATCAATTCGCTGAGATTTATCCTAAAATCAATAAAAAGATTCGCTTCTACTATTTAGGGATTCTCTCCATTGATTTTCTATTTTTTGTCCTTTTAACCTTCGTTAGTTCTCAGCGTTTTCTCTCTCTTATGCCAATCATCACTGCTTGCCATTCTACTTTATATTATATGACGGCCGACTACCTAAGAGACAACTATCCAGACTTTTACGACAAACATATCTCTTTATGGGAGTGTCTCTAAGGAAAAGGAGGGGTTATCATGAAAAAAATCATCTTCATCAAAACCACTCAACTCCTTGTCATTGATGGAATCATGCTGGCATTTTTGACATTTAAAGGGGGGCTTACTTGGGACTGGATTTTGATTTATAGCGGTTGGCTCATTTTCTTTCATCCTGTGCTATTGACCTATCTTTCAAACCAACTTTGTGACCACTTTAGTCACCTCTATTCCCAGATTAGACCGAGATTCTGGCGTTTTGCCTTACAAATCCTTCTATGGGATAGCCTGATCATTCTCTCCTTGATATGTTTGAGTGGTGTGCCACTTTTCCTTCAGGGAACTCTCCTAACCCTAGGACACCTCATCCCTTCCTATCGCACCTGCCAAAGCCTGAAAAGAAACTTCCCTCAAGCATATCAAGAACCGATTGCATTTTGGAGTATTTTATGATAGATGAGAAAAACCAAGCCGGCTGGGCTTGGTCTTTCTTATCTATTTTTAGTATCTAGGATAATGGTAACTGGTCCGTCATTGACCAGCTCAACCTGCATATCAGCTCCAAAGATGCCTGTCTGAACGGGCACTTCTTGCGCTAATTTTTGATTGAAATCATCATAGAAGTCTGATGCCATATCAGGCTTGGCTGCCCCTGTGAAGGCTGGACGATTGCCCTTCTTAGTATCCGCAAAGAGAGTAAACTGAGAAATAGAGAGGATTTCTCCCTCAATATCTTTGACAGACAGGTTCATCTTGCCTTCTGCATCTGAAAAAATCCGCATATTGACAAGCTTTCTCACAGCGTAGTCCAAATCTTCCTCTTGGTCCTCTGGTCCAACACCAACCAGCAATAAAAGCCCCTGATTGATTTTCCCATGAACCTGACCTTCGATACTCACTTGGGCTTTTTTAACTCGTTGGATAATGATTTTCATAATAGCCTTTCTAGTAAGAACTAGGACAATTAGCCGTTGGTCCGTTTGACAGAATAAACCTCTGGCACGCTCTTGATCTTGTCCACAACCGTAGTCAGCGTCGAGAGGTTGGCAATGCCGAAGGACACATGGATATTAGCAAATTTCATATCCTTGGTTGGTTGAGCGTTGACTGTTGAGATATTCTTAGTTGTGTTTGAAAGAACTTGTAGTACATCGTTCAACAGTCCTGTACGGTTGAGTCCATAAATATCGATATGAGCCATATACTCCTTATTTGAGCTAGAGTACTGATCTTCCCATTCCACATCAAGGAGACGTTGCTCATAGTTTTCTTGGGCACGCAGGTTCATACAGTCCACACGGTGAATAGCCACACCACGCCCCTTGGTAATATAGCCAACAATATCGTCACCAGGCACTGGATTACAACACTTAGCAATCCGCACTAGGAGGCCTGATGCACCTTCAATGACCACACCACCCTCATGCTTGACCTTGAGGGTTTCTTTATTTTCAACCTTGATCTCGCCACCTTTGACAAGTTCCTCTGCTTCAGCCTTGGCCTTGGCACGTTCTTCCTCACGACGTTCCTTCTCAGTTAGACGATTAAAGACAGTAATAGCACCGATTTCTCCAAAACCAATGGCCGCAAAGAGGGATTCTTCTGTCTTGTAGCTGGTCTTTTGAAGGACTTGGTCCATATGACGCTTGTCCATGAATTTATTGGCCACATAGCCATTTTCTTGGAACTGGGCCATCAGCATTTCACGACCCTTATTGACAGACAATTCCTTATCTTGGTTTTTAAAGAACTGACGAATCTTGTTACGCGCCTTGCTGGTCTTGACCATATTGAGCCAATCACGGCTCGGTCCAAAGGAGTTAGGGTTGGTGACAATTTCAACCTGATCCCCTGTTTTGAGCTTGGTTGTCAGTGGAACCATACGGCCATTGACCTTGGCACCAGTTGCTTTTTCACCGACCTTGGTATGAATTTCATAGGCAAAGTCAATCGGTCCTGAATCTTTTGGAAGGGAACGGACAGCTCCATCTGGGGTAAAGACGTAAATCTCCTCAGCCAGATAGTTTTCCTTAACAGAATCCACAAATTCCTTAGCATCATCAGCCTGGTCTTGGAGCTCCATCATCTCCTTAATCCAGTTCATCCCAATAGCTGATTCCTTGCTGTTAACCTGCCCCTTAATGCCTTTCTTATAAGCCCAGTGAGCCGCAACCCCGTACTCAGCCACCTCATGCATGGCCTTGGTTCGAATCTGGAATTCAATCGGTCCTTTTGGCCCATAAACAGTCGTATGGATAGACTGGTAGCCATTGGCCTTGCGGTTAGCGATATAGTCTTTGAAACGACCTGGCATTGGTTTCCAAAGTTCATGCACATAACCAAGCATGGCATAAACATCACTTTGGGTATCTAAAATACAGCGAATAGCAATCAGGTCATAGATTTCCTCAAAACGCTTTCTCTTATCCTGCATTTTGCGAAAAATCGAGTAAATATGCTTGGGACGACCGTAAATCTTCCCATTTAGATGACGATCTGTCGTATATTCCTCTAATTTTGTGACCACCTCATCCACCAAGGCTTCACGCTCTCTGCGTTTTTCCTTCATCATATGGGTAATCTTGTAAAACTCCGTTGGGTTGAGATAACGGAAAGATAGATCTTCTAATTCCCATTTGACGCTAGAAATCCCCAGACGGTGAGCAAGAGGTGCATAGATTTCCATAGTTTCTTTGGAAATGCGCTCCTGCTTGTCTTTTCGAAGATGTTTAAGCGTCCGCATATTGTGCAAGCGGTCAGACAGTTTGACCAAGATAACACGGATGTCCTCAGACATGGCCATAAGCATCTTGCGATGATTTTCCGCTAATTGCTCCTCGTGAGACTTGTACTTAACTTTACCGAGCTTGGTAACTCCATCGACAATCACGCGCACATCAGGACCAAACTCCCTTTCCAAATCGTCCAAGGTCGCATCTGTATCTTCTACCACATCATGTAAGAAACCACAAGCTACCGTTACAGCATCCAGCTTGAGTTTGGCTAAAATACCTGCTACTTGGATCGGGTGAATGATATAAGGCTCTCCTGATTTGCGGTATTGACCACTATGGCAATCCACCGCATAGACCAAGGCCTTATGGACAAAATGGACATCCTCTTCTGTTAAATATTCTTTGGTTAAAGCGACAACTTCTTCGCCTGTTAAATTCACTTCTTTTGGCATCTCTACTCTCCAATTCTTCCTACCATTTTATCACTTTTTTAAGAATATGAAAACTAGATTGGAACAGAATAAGAAAAAAATAATTCAGAATTGCTTGATAATTCTGAATTATTATTCTATAATATATTACGAAGTTAGATTTTAAACTTAGGTGATAGAAGGAGAGATAGAAGAACGGAAACCATATTGTAACCGAAAGACTTTCTGACTTCCCCAATTCCATTGAAGATACAAAAGATAAACGATGGAACTCGTGTCACATACACTGGTAGCTTGACTGAATTTTGGAATTAAAAACCCTCAAGATACTTTCTTTTATCCTTTAGTTTATAAGGAGAACACCTATGAAAAAAACTGCTATTTCTATCTTTGCTATCCTAGTGTTAGGAGTTTGTTGCCTGTTTCTATTCAGCCAGCAAAGCTATAAAAAAACAGTCGTTCAATACTACGCTAACGACCAGAACCTGCCAAATAGGATAACTTATAGTGAATATAGCGATAAACGAGAAGCCAACTACGGTGGCACTCTAAACATCACGTCTATCAAACAAGCTAATGACGGAGTTTATGCAACCTATGAAGGGCAATTGACACCTCTCCAATATTGATAAATTGATAACCAGCCTGTCTTCATCTAGTCATGCTGGTTTTTAAGTTCATTCTAAATCCTTACCTATTCTCCCCAACTGTGCTATACTTAATTTATACTCAATGAAAATCAAAGAGCAAACTAGGAAACTAGCCGCAGGCTGCTCAAAGCTCTGCTTTGAGGTTGCAGATAAAGTTGACGCAGTTTGAAGAAATTTTCTAAGAGTATTAGTACATTCTTTGAGATTGGAGCTAATATGAAAATCCATAAAACCGTGAATCCTGTTGCTTATGAAAATACCTATTACTTGGAAGGTGAAAAACACCTCATCGTCGTCGATCCTGGAAGCCATTGGGAAGCTATTCGTCAGACAATAGAAAACATCAACAAACCTATCTGCGCTATTCTCCTTACCCACGCCCATTATGACCATATCATGAGTCTGGATCTAGTTCGCGAGACTTTTGGCAATCCTCCGGTCTATATCGCAGAGAGTGAAGCCAGCTGGCTCTATACTCCTGTCGATAATCTCTCTGGGCTTCCTCGCCACGATGATATGGCAGATGTGATCGCAAAACCTGCAGAACACACCTTTAGCTTTCATGAGGAATACCAACTGGAGGAATTTCGTTTTACTGTCTTGTCAACACCAGGACATTCTATTGGCGGTGTTTCTATCGTCTTTCCTGATGCTCACCTAGTCTTGACAGGGGATGCTCTTTTCCGAGAAACTATTGGACGAACGGACCTTCCAACTGGTAGCATGGAGCAACTCCTTCATAGTATCCAGACCCAACTCTTCACCCTACCAAACTATGATATCTATCCAGGGCATGGTCCAGCTACGACCATCGCTCACGAAAAGACCTTCAATCCTTTTTTCTAGCAAGTTAAAACCCAAGGACAAAAATCCTTGGGTTTTGTTTTACCAAATAATCACGCGGTCTTCTGGTGAACGCCACATTCCGTCGCCTTCTTTGACATCATAGGTCGTAAAGAAGTCGTCAAAGTTTGGCACTTGGACGTTAACACGGAGTTTGGCTGGCGCGTGCACATCAACGCTAGCCAAAAGTTTCATAAATTCTGGACGACCTTTCATGCGCCAGATGCGACCGAAATTGTAGAAGAATTCTTCTGCTGAGAAGTCTGCTTCTCTCTTAGCTGCTTCAAGCGCCGCAGCGATTCCTCCCAAGTCAGCCACGTTTTCTGACACAGTCAATTTACCGTTGATGGTTGCACCATAAGAATCTTGTCCATCAAATTGGTCAATAACTTTTTGTGTTTTCTCCTTGAAGGCAGCATAGTCATTCTCTGTCCACCAATCCTTGAGGCTACCATTTTCATCGAAGGAAGCTCCGTTGGTATCAAAGGCGTGAGAAATTTCATGGGCAATAACCGCCCCGATACCCCCGTAGTTAGCAGAAGATGACTGATGCAAATCATAGAAAGGTGCTTGTAAAATAGCCGCTGGAAAGACAATCAGGTTCTTCTGTGGATTGTAGTAGGCATTGACCATATGAGCAGGCATGCCCCATTCCTTGTAGTCTACAGGCTGGTTCCACTTGCTCCAACTGTGCTTGATTTCTACACGCGCAAAGGCTAGAGCATTGTCAAAAAGACTAGCAGTCTCATCCACTACCTTGTCCTTATAGCGTTCTGGCAATTCTTCTGGATAACCGATATAAGGCTTGATAACATTGAGTTTGACGATGGCCTTGTCACGAGTTTCAGGAGTCAGCCAGTCATTTTTAGCCAAGCGTTCCTTATAAACATCAATCATAGTTGCCACTTTTTTCTCCACGTCTGCCTTAGCCTCTGGGGAGAATTTTTCATGGGCATACCAGAGACCCAAGGCTTGTTTGAAAGGACCTTGTGCTAGCTGGTAGGCTGCCTTGACCTTGTCTTTGGCTTCTGGAACTCCTGAAAGCGCACGGCTATAGGCACCTGACAAGACACGGATTTCTTCTGTTAAATAGCTGGTTGAGAGATTGACAACACTTAAAATTAAGGTTGCCTTGAGGAGAGGCCAGGCCTCTTCACTATAGAATTGATCTGCTGCTTGCCAGAAACGTTCCTCGTCTACGATAACCTTGTCTGGTACTTGTCCAAGAACGGCTTGGAAGAAGTCATCCAAAGGTAGAGCAGGCGCAAATTTCTTGAAATCTTCGTAAGCATATGGATGGTAAAGTTTAGCATACTCTGAACTTTCTTCATTAGAGAGCACCACTGCCGCAACTCGACGGTCCAATTCTAGTCTTTTTTCTAGCAAATCTTCAATTTCTTCATCAGAGAAATCATATTTCTTGAGGAGATTTGAGCTGCTTTCTTTCCAAAGAGTCAAGAGCTCTTCGCGCTGAGGATGGTCTTCTGCATAGTAGGTCGTATCTGGCAGGATTGTGCTTGGAGCACTAGCCCATAGAACATTGATTCTAGCATCCATAAAGTCTGGTGATACACCAAAAGGAAGGAAGTTTGGTTTTCCTGCAAGTTCAAACTCTGCTAGTCTAGCTGTGAAATCCGCAAAAGTCTCCAATTCTTGGAACTCTTTAAGAAGAGGCAAAACAGGTGTGATACCGTCAGCTTCTCTCTTGTCAAAATCACGTACTAGGCGGTGGTATTTAACAAAGTTTGCCAAGATAGCATCCTCAGGCACTTCTTCTCCTGCCAACCACTTGTCTGTTGTCGCCAACATCAAGTCTTCAATTTCCTGGTCTAAATCAACAAAACCTCCCGTTTGAGACTTATCTGCTGGGATTTCAGCCGTCTTCTGCCATTCTCCATTGATAGCATCATAAAAATCGTCTTGATAACGTGTCATCTTGTTCTCGCTTTCATTTTTTTTAAGTTATTGCTAGCTTAACAAAAATTGCTTGGGAATGCAATTAAAAATGAACTTTCCTTTTCCATCATTTTTCAGTTATTATTTTAATTTTTTCAAAAATTAACTTGACTTAATTTTTTTTTTAATGTATATTAAGAGACAGGAGGAATACAAGTCTATGATACGTATCGAAAACCTCAGTGTCTCCTACAAAGAAACATTGGCACTTAAGGATATTTCACTAGTGCTCCAAGGACCAACAATTACCGGTATCATTGGTCCAAACGGTGCTGGAAAATCAACATTATTAAAAGGGATGCTGGGAATTATCCCACATCAAGGTCAGGCATTTCTCGATGACAAGGAAGTTAAAAAATCCTTACATCGAATCGCCTATGTCGAACAAAAAATCAATATCGACTACAACTTTCCCATCAAGGTCAAGGAATGTGTCTCGTTAGGACTCTTTCCCTCTATCCCTCTCTTTCGAAGTTTAAAGGCTAAACATTGGAAGAAAGTGCAAGAAGCCCTTGAAATCGTCGGTCTAGCTGACTATGCTGAACGGCAAATCAGTCAACTGTCTGGAGGTCAATTCCAGCGGGTCTTGATTGCCAGATGTTTGGTACAGGAAGCCGACTATATCCTCTTGGATGAACCCTTTGTTGGGATTGACTCTGTCAGTGAGGAAATCATCATGAATACGCTGAGAGATCTGAAAAAAGCTGGGAAGACGGTTCTCATCGTCCACCACGACCTCAGCAAGGTTCCCCACTACTTCGATCAAGTCTTGCTTGTCAATCGAGAAGTGATTGCCTTTGGTCCAACCAAAGAAACCTTTACCGAAGCCAATCTCAAAGAAGCTTACGGTAATCGACTCTTTTTCAATGGAGGTGACCTATGATTGCAGAATTTATCGATGGATTGCAAAAATTCCATTTCTTACAAAATGCCTTGATAACAGCCATTGTCGTCGGGGTCGTAGCTGGAGCTGTAGGATGTTTCATCATTCTACGCGGGATGTCACTCATGGGAGATGCCATTTCACATGCTGTCTTGCCAGGTGTAGCCCTCTCCTTCATCTTGGGCGTTGACTTCTTTATCGGAGCCATTGTCTTTGGATTGCTAGCTGCTATCATCATTACCTACATCAAGGGGAACTCGATTATCAAAAGCGATACCGCCATCGGCATTACCTTTTCTTCTTTCTTAGCCCTCGGTATCATCTTGATTAGTGTCGCTAAAAGTTCAACTGACCTTTTCCATATCCTTTTTGGTAATATCCTAGCCGTCCAAGATACGGATATGTTTATTACTATGGGTGTTGGGGCAGTCATTCTCTTGTTAATCTGGATTTTCTTCAAGCAACTCTTGATAACTTCCTTTGATGAACTCTTGGCTAAAGCCATGGGAATGCCTGTCAATTTCTATCACTACCTTCTCATGGTACTCTTGACTCTCGTGTCTGTGACAGCCATGCAAAGTGTCGGAACTATCCTGATTGTAGCCATGCTGATTACCCCAGCTGCAACTGCTTATCTTTATGCTAATAGCCTGAAAAGCATGATTTTCCTTTCCTCAACCTTTGGAGCGATAGCTTCAGTTTTGGGACTCTTTATCGGTTATAGCTTTAACGTTGCGGCAGGTTCTAGTATCGTGCTCACAGCTGCTAGTTTCTTTCTCATTAGCTTCTTTATCGCTCCAAAACAACGATATTTGAAACTGAAAAATAAACATTTGTTAAAATAAGGGGCAAAACCCCAATAAATTGGAGGATCTAATGAAAAAATTAGGTACATTACTCGTTCTCTTTCTTTCCGTCATCGCTCTTGTAGCATGTGCTAGTGGAAAAAAAGATGCAGCTTCTGGTCAAAAACTAAAAGTTGTTGCTACAAACTCAATCATCGCTGATATTACTAAAAATATTGCTGGTGACAAGATTGATCTTCACAGTATCGTTCCTGTTGGTCAAGACCCACACGAATACGAACCACTTCCTGAAGACGTTAAGAAAACTTCTGAGGCTGACCTCATTTTCTACAACGGTATCAACCTTGAAACTGGTGGCAATGCTTGGTTTACAAAATTGGTAGAAAATGCTAAGAAAACTGAAAACAAAGACTACTTTGCAGTCAGCGAAGGCGTTGATGTTATCTACCTTGAAGGCCAAAACGAAAAAGGCAAAGAAGACCCACACGCTTGGCTTAACCTTGAAAACGGTATGATCTTTGCTAAAAATATCGCAAAACAATTGAGCGCTAAAGACCCTAGCAACAAGGAATTCTACGAAAAAAATCTCAAAGAATATACTGATAAGTTAGACAAGCTTGATAAGGAAGCTAAGGAGAAATTTAACAACATCCCTGCTGAGAAAAAACTCATCGTAACCAGCGAAGGATGCTTCAAATACTTCTCTAAAGCCTATGGTGTCCCAAGTGCCTATATCTGGGAAATCAACACTGAAGAAGAAGGAACACCTGACCAAATCAAGACCTTGGTTGAAAAACTTCGCCAAACAAAAACTCCTTCACTCTTTGTAGAATCAAGTGTGGATGACCGTCCAATGAAGACTGTTTCTCAAGACACAAACATCCCAATCTACGCACAAATCTTTACTGACTCTATCGCAGAACAAGGTAAAGAAGGCGACAGCTACTACAACATGATGAAATACAATCTTGACAAGATTGCTGAAGGATTGGCAAAATAAGCCTCTGAAAAACGTCATTCTCACATGAGCTGGCGTTTTTTCTATGCCTACATTTCCAGTCAAATCATTGGAAAATTCTGACCGTTTCAGCTACAATGGAAGAAAAAAGATTGGAGTATCTTATGGTAACTTTTCTCGGAAATCCTGTGAGCTTTACAGGTAAACAACTACAAGTCGGCGACAAGGCGCTTGATTTTTCTCTCACTGCAACAGACCTTTCTAAAAAATCTCTGGCTGATTTTGATGGTAAGAAAAAAGTCTTGAGTGTCGTGCCTTCTATCGATACAGGTATCTGCTCAACTCAAACGCGTCGCTTTAATGAAGAACTGGCTGGACTGGACAACACGGTCGTCTTGACTGTCTCTATGGACCTCCCTTTTGCCCAAAAACGTTGGTGTGGTGCTGAAGGTATTGAAAATGCCATCATGCTCTCAGACTATTTCGACCATTCCTTTGGACGTGATTATGCTCTCTTAATCAATGAGTGGCACCTATTGGCACGCGCAGTCTTTATCCTCGACACTGACAATACGATTCGCTACGTTGAATACGTGGACAATATCAACTCAGAACCAAACTTCGAAGCCGCAATTGCAGCAGCTAAAGCCCTATAGAAAAAATCCTCTGTCACAAAGAGTTTCCTGCTCTTTGAAACGGAGGATTTTTGTGTACGAGTAAATATAAGTTTAAGCTGTTAAAAACAACTAGCTTACTCTACAGATTTCAGAGCTTCTAACATATCAACCTTTCTCAGATGATAATTGACAAAGAAACCAAGCAGGGTCAAAATGATGCTTACTGCTACCACTGGGATTACATAGACTTCCCAGCCTACCTTCGGATAAAAGAGAATAGTCGCAGGCGAAATCATTTGAATCAAAAATTGGTGTAAATAGAAACCTGATACCAGACCAAGTACGACTCCCAAAAGAGACAAGACAATCGTCTCACGGTAAATGTAGAGGGTGACTTCTTTATTATGAAAACCGAGCACCTTGATAGTGGAGAGTTCACGGATTCTCTCAGCCACGTTGATATTGGTCAGATTGTAAAGGATAACAATAGCCAATAGAACCGATACGATGACCAAGATGGTCATGGTCTGATTGAGTGAGCTAGCAACGGAGTCAAAGAGTCGAATGGCTGAAGCATTTTGGACGACACTAGACACCGCAGCTTGATTCATAAGTAAACCTGCCTGCCTTTCGATACTAGTCGCACTAGAATCCTTTAGCCTAACCAGATAAGTGTTGGCTTGGGGTAGCTGTCCGTAAATTTGTTCATAGCTAGCCTGACTCATATAAATAAAGTGACCAACGTAGTTCTCAGCAATGGCAGCGACCTTTAGCTTCTTACCTTCAATTTCTAGAGTCTGCCCAACCTTAACACCTGCCAGCTGGGCTAATTTAGCTGTGATGACAACTCCATCTTTTAATGACAGCTCCTGCTGATGATTTTGCAGACGGATAAAGGGTGTTAAATCCTCCTTCTCTGTCATCATAAGGGTAATGGTCTGAAGACCAGCCTTGCCTTTGAAATCCTTGTCTAACGTTTTAGAATAGATTTTCTGGTAGTCTTGAATATCCTGCCCTTTCAACACTTCTTCCAACTCTGCCTTGTCCTGATTGGTCGCACTAGGATTTTCAGAGACAATCATTTGGTACTGTTGGATTTGTTGAAACTGTCTAGACGGAACTCCTGCTACAGAGGATTGGATTCCCAAACCTGCAAAAAGCAGAGCTACAGAACCTGCCACACCAAAGATTGTCATCAACATCCGCTGCTTATAACGGAAGATATTACGGGCTGTTACCTTATGGGTAAAACTGAGACGACGCCAAATAAAACCGATGCGCTCCAGTAAGATTTTAGCTCCTTTGACAGGCGGTTTAGGCAGTAAAAGCTGGGCTGCTTCGTCATGAAGTTCCCTCCGAGCCACCAGATAGGCTGGTAACACACTCGCCAACCAACTCAAGACAAGAGCCAGTAAGCTATAGGTCCAATAGAACTGAATCTGGGTTTCTCCCACCACCATTCCTTTTGTAATGACACTTGAAATCACACTGGCTAGTAAATAATGGCCAAGGATGCTACCTAGAGCTGTTCCGACAGTCCCAGCTACTAGACCGTAGAGGAAAAACTTGGCGATAATATCCTTACTGCGATAGCCCAAGGCCTTAAAGATACCTGCATGTGTTCGCTCTTCATCCACAAAGCGAGTCATGGTTGTAAAGGTCACCATAGCTGCTACGGCATAAAGCACTACAGGAAAGATATTGCCCACTGCCCGAATACTGGCTGAAGCATTACTGTACATGAGGTAGCCTTGACCGCCAGGCATGGTCTGACGATTATATACTTGATACTTGGGCTCAGCTAAATCATCCAAGACTTGCTGATGTTTTTCTAATTTTTCCTTTTCTTGGGCTAAATTTTGTTCAGCCTGCTTTAGTTTGTCCTCTTCCTTGCTCAATTCCTGCTTGGCTTGGGTAAGTTGAGCACTGGCCTGCTCTCTCTGTGCTTGAGGAAGCAAGGCTAGTTGACTTTCTTGAGCCTGTATACGAGCTTGAGTAGCTGCTAAACGACGCTTGCCTTCCTGCAAATTAGTCTCAGCCTTGTCAAGGGTCTCTTGACCTTTGTCTAGAGACTCTTGTCCTTCTTTTCTCAAGAGTTGTAGACGTGCCTTGCCATTATCAGATAGAACTTGTTCAAGTTCTTCCTGATGTTGCTTGGATTTCTCTTCATAAGCTGCTGAAAAAGCATTTAATCCTGACAAATCTTGATATTTCAAACGAGCTATATTGTAGACTTTCTGATCAAACTGACTAGGTAAAATCACTCCATAGGCTGTCAGAGTCCCACTTCCACTTCCTGCGTAGCCCATATCTCGCTGGGAGAGGATTTCAGCCGAATCCACAAAACCAGTAATGGTATAAGTATGGTCTTTTAAAGAGGAATGACCCTCCTCTTTTTCTTTAAAACTAATCTCCTGTCCCATGCTGTATTGGCCTTGCAAATGAGTGGCCAAAGCGATTTCCTTGTCTGACTGAGGAAGTCGTCCCTCTCTTAGCTGAAAGGTTGAAATTCGCTCTGGTTTGGAGTACAGCCGAGTGGCATCCTGCCCATTCTCCATAGTCACATCTGTCAAATAGCCAAACTCAATCTCTGCGCCCTCTATCTGTTCTAGTTCTTCTTGATCTGCTTGATCCAAACCATAATTAGACATAACTGCCAAATCCAAGGTTTGAGCAGTTGTTAAATAAGCATTAGCTGTCGCCTCCATGTTGGGGCTAGTCACTTTGAGGCCTACTAGGGCTAAAGAACCCAGCATCATCAATGTCAAGATAGATAAAAAGCGTCCCTTGGAGCCTGTAAAGGACTGAATTAAGTCCTTCCAATAGGTTTTTCGCTTGATCATGCTAGTACTCCAAACTGTCGATATCCTGAGGATACTGGTTCCTCACCACATCCTTGACACTGGCATCGTGCATATGAATCACGCGATCAGCAATGGGCGCCAAAGCTCCATTGTGAGTCACGATGATTACCGTCGCTCCCTTTTGACGAGACATATCTTGCAGAATTTTCAAAACCTGCTTGCCCGTCTGATAATCCAAGGCGCCTGTCGGTTCGTCACAAAGGAGAATTTTAGGATTTTTAGCTACCGCGCGTGCAATGGAGACTCGCTGTTGCTCCCCTCCAGAAAGCTGGGCTGGAAAGTTATTGAGACGATGAGCCAGACCTACATCTGTCAAGACCTGTTCAGGATTCAAGGCATCTGTCACGATTTCTGAAGCCAACTCCACATTTTCCTTAGCGGTTAGATTGGAAACTAGATTATAAAACTGAAAAACAAAGCCTACATCATTGCGGCGGTAATTGGTTCTCTGGTGCGAACTATAGTCTGCAATATTGGCACCATCAATCCAGATTTCCCCCTCATCATTGGTATCCATTCCCCCAAGAAGGTTAAGAACCGTTGACTTGCCTGCACCAGATGCACCTAGAATAATCACCAATTCACCCTTTTCAATCTCAAAATTCACATCGCGATTGGCCACAATCTCCGTGTCCCCAACCTGATAACGCTTGTAACAGTGTTTCATCTCAATATAAGCCATCAGACCCACCCTCTCTCAAACAAATTACTTCCTACTACCATTATAACGCTTTTTCAACTAGTTGGAAACTGCTTACATTCTCAAATCCTTATTAAAAGGCAGTCTCAAACTACTGCCTTCTAATACTCAATGAAAATCAAAGAGCAAACTAGGAAGCTAGCCGCAGGTTGCTCAAAGCACCGCTTTGAGGTTGCAGATAAAGCTGACGTGGTTTGAAGAGATTTTAGAAGAGTATAACATCTTCTTAAAAATAAAATTGAACCAGATCACCTTCTGCTGTTGCCACCGAAATACAATCTTTCCCTATGCATTTCGATTTTATTTTTTCTTGATTCACTTCAATCACACTTTTTTCAATATCTGGATAAGAGACTCGCAAATCTCCCCCACTTCTTGATAAAATGGTCAACTGTAAGAGTTTTTTATCCGCCCACCTCATGCTAACTTCAAAATGTCCACGTGCCATTAAGCCTGAAACGGAACCTGTTGACCATGCATCGGGTAGGGCGGCTAGAGGTACCAGATAAGCTGTATGAGACTGGAGTAACATTTCTGCCATTCCACTGCTAGCACCAAAATTACCATCTATCTGAAAAGGAGGGTGGCTACACCAAAGATTTGGCAAGGTAGATGACTTTAACTGCTCTGCTAATAATTTATGGGCTCGATTGCCATCTCCTAGACGCGCCCAAAGATTGATCTTATTGGCCTTAGACCAACCTGTGCCGCCATCTCCACGATCATTGAGGCTAGCACGCGCCGCTTCAAGATACTCTTGTACCTTGTAGCTAAAGAGAGTTCCAGGATAGAGTCCCACTAGATGGGAAGTGTGCCGATGCTGAGCCTCCACTTTCTCATTTTGAAAATGCTGCTCTTCCTCCTCATACCACTCCCTGATTCGACTAGATTGAGTGATTTGAAGAGGATTAAGCAAGTCAAACTTCTCCTTGACCTCAGTCAACAAAGCCTCATCCAGTCCCAATTCCTGAGCAGCCTGAATAAAATCATGAAATAACTGCCAAATTAGAGATTGGTCATAGGTATTGCCAATCGAAATCGGCCCATGTTCTGGCGAATAAGACGGAGAAGAGACCCAACGCTGCGCCTGCTGATCCTCATGTAAAAAATCATTCCAAAAACGAACGGTTTCCCTCAACATGGGATAAATTTTCTCCCTGAGATAGTCTTGATCCCTATAAAATGAATAGGCTTCATAAACAGTTTGCATCATCCAAGCATTGGCAGCTGGTGACCACCCCCAGTAATAATCCCAACCAGGTGCCGTCCAGCCAAAAGGAGTCGCTTGAGTATGAACCAGCCAACCATTCTCCTCACCTTTCTGAGAGACGATTCCTGCATACCTTGCAGCCGCTAGACGACCATAGACACGCAAATCATCTATATAGTTGATGACTGGAAAAGCCGTCTCTAGAAGATTAGTAACATAGGCTGGCCAATAATTCATCTGCAGATTGACATTTAAGTGATAGTCCGAATTCCAAGGAGGATTATCGACCGCATTCCAGACTCCCTGTAGATTAGCTGGTAGAGCATCTGGGCAGTCTCTAGAAGAACTAATCAATAAATACCGTCCATACTGGAAGAACAACTCCTCCAAAGCCTGCCCCGCTTGTGGCTTATAATTTTTTAGCAAATCATCTGTAGTGGATGTGTCTACATCAGCTCCCAAATCCAATTGAACACGTTGGAATAAGGCTTGGTAATCCTGAATATGCCTTGATTTCAATTGGGCATAGCCCTTTTCTTTAGCTATCTCCACCAAGTCATTAACCTGTTTCTCTAAATCTATTTTCTTGCGATAATTACTAGCAGGATTTTGGGCAAAATCAGTCTTAGCAGCCAAGAAAAGATTGGCATAACTGGCTCCTGATATCTGAGCCTTATCTGACCAAACTCTAATGTCTCCATCCGTTTCCCAAACTAAACAGCCAGCAAACCGCAGGTCATTATCCTTAACCCGTCCCCTCATCAAGATATAAGAATCAGTGACATCCAGCTGGCATTCCTTGTAATCAGATTTTTCCTGCTCATACTTTCCATCAGAAGCCAAATCACGACTTAGCGACAGTTCTATAGTAAAATCTAGAGTTTCTGCCCCTTCCTTAGTAAAGCGCTGAATCAAGAGATCATCTGGAAAACTCGCAAAAGCTTCACGTTCAAATTTCGTT
Organism: Streptococcus mitis; assembly: GCF_047463435.1. GTDB lineage: Bacteria > Bacillota > Bacilli > Lactobacillales > Streptococcaceae > Streptococcus > Streptococcus mitis_DS. Next base: position 50,382 of record NZ_JASHDW010000003.1, read on the forward strand.
CCCTTATAGACATAAGAAGTCGTCGCAACTGCCTTACTAATATTCAGCTGTCTCTGATAGTCCGCCACCTGAGACAAAGTCTTGCCTTGATTACTAAACTCAATATGAATATCCCCAAAGGACAGATAGGTCCCATATTGACTCGTTTTTGGCCCGACTAGGTGCTGTTCAGCCAGTTCTTTAGCCCGATTGTAATCTCTCTTTTCCAAAGCCTGCCGAATCTCAGCTAAAAAACCATACTGGTCCTGAAGATTTCCACCCTGATAATCTGAACTATCAGGAAGTGGACCTCCAGACCAGAGACTTTTTTCATTGAATTGAATCCGTTCAGCCCCAATAAGACCAAATACTTTTGCCCCTAAAGAACCATTGCCTATTGGTAAGGCCTCTTCTTCCCAACCCTTATATGTTGTTGACGCTGGTTGCTTGTAGACCAATACATAATCTTGTTTTTTATTCCTTATCATACTACCATACTAACATAAAAAGCCTAGAAATCAATTCTAGACTTACAATTTTTTATTTTCCAAGGTAGTATTCAGAAACTACGTTCAATTTTTCGTCGAATTCGAATACCAATGGTGGGAAGTTAGGGATTTCCACGTCCATGATTTCGTCATCTGACAAACCTTTGATGTGTTTTACAAGGGCACGGATTGAGTTACCGTGAGCTCCTACGAATACGTTTTTACCATCTTTAAGAGCTGGAGCGATTTTATCTTCCCAGAATGGAAGGGCACGTTCCAAAGTCACTTTCAAGTTTTCAGCATCTGGAATAACTGAATCGTCAAGTGAAGCGTAACGACGGTCTGTGTGAGCTGAGTGCTCATCATCACGATCCATGTTTGGAGGCAATACATCGTATGAACGACGCCAGATGTGAACTTGCTCATCACCAAATTGTTCAGCAGCTTCAGCTTTGTTTTTACCAGTTAAACCACCGTAGTGACGTTCGTTCAAACGCCATGATTTTTCAACTGGAACCCACAATTGGTCAGAAGCTTCAAGAGCCAAGTTAGTTGTTTTGATCGCACGTTTCAATACTGAAGTATAAGCTTGGTCAAATTCGATACCAGCTTCTTTGATCAATTTACCAGCGTCAATCGCTTGTTGTGTACCTTTTTCAGACAAATCAACATCAGCCCAACCAGTGAAAAGGTTAGCTTTGTTCCATTCAGACTCACCGTGGCGAGCAAAAACCAATTTTACCATTAGATGGATTCTCCTTTAAATTTTCCGAGGTTTTCCCTCGTTTATCTATTCTATTTTACACAATTTTTCACAAAAAAGCTAGTCAAAACCAAAAAGGAACCGACTGTTTGGCAGTGGGATTGCTTTAAACAAATATAAGCAAATATGTGAAAAGAAATTTCCATTTCACTCTTGCTAATCTCCTTGCTTTTTGTTAGAATGATGTCAAAAAATAAAAAAGGTTAACATTATGCCACAACATCTCTTTAAAGAATTGGCTCAACTGGAGCAAGTAGAGGCTCTAGCTCTAGGAGGATCACGGGCTGGACAAGATTTTGACAAAGACTCTGACTATGATGTATATGTCTACCTCAGTGCTCCCCTCTCGCCAGACATCAGAGAAGAAATCCTCAGTAAATACTGCTCCTATATGGAAATCGGCAATCAATTTTGGGAATTGGAGGATGATTGTGTTCTCAATAATGGCATAGAGATTGAGCTGATTTACCGCTCTCTAGACGAATTTGACAAAGATTTACAAGCCGTAGTTTTAGAGCACCAAGCCCAGAATTCTTACACTACTTGTATGTGGTACAATCTACTCAACAGCAAGATTCTCTACGATCGAGATGGTCACTATGCTGCCCTCCAGAAAAAGTACAATCTTCCTTATCCAGCTGAGCTGAAAAAGAATATCATCAACAAGCAATTCCTGCTTCTCGACCAAGCTATGCCAGCTTTTTCAAGACAAATCAAAAAAGCTCTCAAACGCCAAGATTTACTCAGCATCAATCACCGTACTAGTGAGTTTTTCGCCTCTTATTTCGATTTGCTCTTCGCCTTCAATGAGCAGCTCCATCCAGGAGAAAAACGCATGCTCCAGTTCGCAAAAAACAATTGCTCTCATCTACCTCAAAATTTTGAGAACGATATCCAAGACTACTTTCAAAATCTCTACCAACTAGCTAACCAACAGAAAACAATCCTAACTTTGGAGCATCTCCTATCAAATCTTAAACACTTGATTGATGAATCCCTTTAGAATGCCAACAAATAAAAGCTCATGAAATCTACTTTTCAGATGATTCATGAGCTTTTTGAAATTCAACAATATACAACGATGTAAGGCTAATTGAGACAAGAAAACGACAATAAACTTCAAACATTATAAAAACGCATCATATCAGATATTCAAAACCTTGATACAATGCGTTTTATAGACTATAAGACTAGTTGTCTTTTCTTCTCAAATTGAGTTTTCCCTAGACTTTTCAACTTATTTCGCTTCAAATCCTTCTGCGACTGCTTCCGCAAAGTTTTCTTCTACGATGCTTGCACAGTGGTCACAGATGACTGCGTGGTAGCTGCGTTCTGCTGTTGTTGGGTCGATACGACGGCAACGGTCACATACTTCACCTGCAGCGCGTTCAACAGTAAAGGCTACATCTTCGAAGCTAACAGCAGCTTCTGGAGCTGATCCTTCTGCGATAGTCAATTCAGACACGATCAAAAGTTGAGCTACATTGCTGTTTACTGCTTCGAGTAGAGTTTTCACCACTTCGTTTGGATAAACTGTCAAATGTGCTTCAAGTGATTTACCGATAACTTTGGCATTACGAGCTTCTTCCAAGGCTTTTTGAGCTTGTCCACGGAAATCCATGAAGGCAGCCCAGGTATCCAAGATTTCTTCTTGGTTAGCAAATGACTCTGCTTCTGGCAATTCTGACAATTGAACAAAGTCTTCTGCTTCAAACTCAAGATATGACCAGATTTCTTCCGCAGTGTGAGGAAGGATTGGTGTCAAGAGTTTGGTAATTTTCACAAGAATGTCATAGAAAACAGTCTGCATTTGACGGCGTTCCAATGATTTGGCACCTTCGATGTAGACAACATCTTTGGCAAAATCAAGGTAGAAGGCTGACAAATCAACGTTGATAAAGTTCACCAAGGCCTTATAGATTGTCAAGAATTCAAAGTTTGCGTATGCATCACGAATGGTCTTAACAAGCTGGTTAAAGCGAATAGTCATATACTTATCAACTGAACGAAGCTCATCGTAAGCTACTGCGTCTTGAGCTGGGTTAAAGTCAGATGTGTTAGCAATCAAGAAACGAAGAGTGTTACGAATCTTACGGTAAGTTTCAGAGACTTGGCTCAAGATATCCATAGAGATACGCACATCGTTGCTTGAGTCAACACTTGTTACCCAGAGACGCAAGATTTCAGCACCAAATTGTTTTTCAACATCGCTTGGAGCAATGGTATTCCCAAGAGATTTAGACATCTTCTCACCTTTACCATCAAGGGCAAAACCTTGTGACAGAATTTGTTTGTAAGGTGCTACGCCATGGTTGGCAACAGATGTAATAAGTGATGAGTTGAACCAACCACGGTATTGGTCAGAACCTTCTAGGTAAAGGTCTGCTGGGTATGTCAACTCAGGACGGTTTACCACAACTCCATTCCATGATGAACCTGAGTCAAACCAAACGTCCATGATATCTGTTTCTTTTTTGAACTCGCCATTTGGTGAACCTGGATGAGTAAATCCTTCTGGCAAGAGGTCCTTAGCATCACGTTCCCACCAAATGCTTGAACCATGTTCCTCAAAGAGTTGAGCCACGTGTTCAATAGTTTCAGCAGTCATGATCGCTGTACCGTCTTCAGCGTAGAAGATAGGAAGTGGAACACCCCAAGCACGTTGACGAGAGATAACCCAGTCGCCACGGTCACGAATCATGTTGTAAAGACGGACTTTACCCCATTCTGAGTGGAATTTCACTTTTTCAATTTCGTCCAAGATTTCTTGGCGGAATTTAGAAACTGAGGCAAACCATTGTGGTACTGCACGCCAGATGATTGGTTTCTTAGTACGCCAGTCAAATGGATATGAGTGAGAGATTTCTTCTTGGGCAAGAAGGAGGTTACCAAGTTTTTCAATAACAGTTGGAACTACCTTTTCATAGAATTGACCTTCAAACTCAGGACCAGCATTCTTCATCATGATACCACGTTCGTCAACAGTCACTGCGACTTCAAGACCATTAGCAATACCGACATTGTAGTCATCCTCACCAAAACCAGGGGCTGTATGGACGATACCTGTACCAGAATCAGTCGTAACGTGGTCACCAAGGATAACCAATTCATCTACAGCTGTATCCCATGGGTGTTCTGTTACGATATGATTCAATTCTTGACCACGGTAAGTTGCCAAAACTTGAACATCAACCCAGCCAAATTTCTCAGACAAGCTAGTCAATAATTCTGCAGCAACCACAAACTTACGAGTTTCACCAGCAGGTTGAACCAAAACGTAATCAATATCTGCACCAACAGTCAAACCACGAGAAGCTGTGATGGTGAATGGAGTTGTTGTCCAGACTACGATATAAGTATCTGTATCTAGAACACCTTTGCCATCTTTTACTTTATTTGCATAGTAAAGAGAAGTTGAAACCAAGTCATGGTATTCAATCTCCGCTTCTGCAAGGGCAGATTCAGATGACCAAGACCAGTAAACTGGCTTGGCACCACGGTAGATATAACCCTTATTAGCCATCTCACCGAAGACACGGATTTGGGCTGCTTCATAATCAGGAGTCAGGGTCACATATGGATTTTCCCAGTCGCCAGAAACACCCAAACGTTTGAAGTCTTCACGTTGTTTATCTACTTGTGAAAGAGCGTATTCACGGCAAAGTTTCAAGTACTCAACCAAGTCCATTTCTTTACGTTTGACACCTTGTTTTGCCAAAACTTGCTCGATTGGCAGACCATGTGTATCCCAACCTGGAATATATGGTGCATAAAATCCTGACATAGATTTTGAACGAACAATGATATCTTTTGAAATCTTGTTCATAGCGTGTCCAACGTGGATATTTCCGTTCGCGTATGGAGGGCCATCATGCAAGGTGAAATGAGGTTTTCCTTGGTTCAATTCTTGACGACGTTGATAAAGTTTTGCGTCTTCCCATTCCTTTTGCCAAACTGGCTCTTTGGTAGGAAGGCCTGCACGCATTGGGAAAGCTGTTTTCCCAAGGTTAAGGGTATCTTTGAGTTTCATGGTATCTCCTTTATAAATAATAACAAATTAAAAACCACGACTTCCAAAAAGGACGAAAATCGTGGTACCACCTTTATTCGGAAAAAGATTTAGTCTTTCTCCCTCTTATCCCGTAACGTGGGGAACGTCAAATCTTACTAGCTTCAGACTTGAGTTTTTGAGAGGATAATCTTATCGTTAGGGAATGCAGGACTCACACCATCTCCTGCTCGCTGGAAATATAAGGATAAGATATTGTTCTCAGATTATTTCTTATAAAATTGTAACAGATTCTTGCGGTGCCGCAAAACCTGGTTCTGAGTTTACAGCTTCAGTAGCTGGTGTTGGTCCTGAATAATGGCTTGGAGCTACTTCTGGTTCTTCATACATTGGACCAACTGGATGAGCTGGACTTTCTTCAACAACCGGAGCTGGTGAAACCACTTGTTCCTGCTCAGCTCTTGCTTCGGCTTCTGCAAGTTCCTTATTAGCCGCTTCGATACGCGCTTGCAACTCAGCCATTTCCTCGGGAGAAAACTGGCGAGTAATATCAATTGGTTCTTCCTCTGGATGTTGTTGCAAGACAGAGTCACCTAAGACTTCGCTGACCACTTCTTTGAAAGCTTCATCACTTGTCTGAAGATAAGTCGCTGTTGGGCGAAGAATATCTTCCCAATCTGAAGATTCAACAATTGCTAACTGGCTCTCAATTGTAGATTTAAGACGTTGATGGAAGACACGACTCTTGTTCTTCAATTCTTCTGTTTCAACAGCAACTTTCTTAGCATTGTCAGTTGCTTGACGAAGAATTTCATTTGCCTTGTACTTAGCTTCTTCCAACAAACGTTGGGCATCTTGCTCTGCTTGTTGGATAATATTGTTTGAACGTTCTGTTGCAGCTTGTTTTACTCGCTCAGCCGTATCCTGCGCAATCAACACAGATTGACTCAATGAATCTTTCATCTCATCAAAGTAAGACAAACGCTCTTCCAAACTCTTAATATGTAAATCCTTGTCATGATTAGAGCGAACCAAATCTTCATAATCACGGACTACAATATCTAAAAACTCATCTACTTCTTCTTGATCAAACCCTCTGAAGCGTGTGCTAAAGGTTTTATCTTTGATTTCTAACGATGTAATTGGCATATTTTTCCTCACTTACTTAATAACAATTGGACCGTTAATTTCTTTTTATCTTTTTTTGTTTGCCCATTATCTCTAACGAGTTTTAATCGACCAAATTTCCTCACACTAATCAAATCACCAACTTGGACTGCATAATCTGATTTTTCAACTAAATGGTAATTCACTTGGACTGCCTGTTTTTCAATTAGCTGACTTGCCTGATTTCTAGACAACTTGAAGACACCTGCTAGAAAAACATCTAATCTAGAACTAGCGATACAAATATCTAATTCTTGATAATCTTCTACTGTAGCAATTTTCTCAGTAAAATCCCGTTCTTCTAGACGAACCGGTAAACGAGCAACTTTCGTAATGCCGTCTTGAAAAAGGAGCATAAACTGTCGATTAATGATAATCTGTGCTCTCTCTTCATTGACTAAGATATCACCAAATAGCTTCCTATCAATTCCCAGCTTGTTTAAAACAGTCCCTAATATTTTTGCATGTGTTAAGCGCTCAAACTTATTAGGATAGACTATTTCTTGCAAGGATAGTTCAAAATCAGAGAATTCTGGCTCAAAATAATCAGGATACAGGAGTACCCGTACATATTCAGTTTCAATAAACTGCCGACTGCTCATGTAGGAGATGCCGTTGGTTGATGCTAGAACCTTTAAAATCTTTTCTTGATGGGGATTTACAAAAGGTGTTAAAAAAGGAGAATACGAATCTTCTACCTTTTTTATCCATTCTAAACTCTTATCAATAAAAGACGAATCATTCTTAGAAAAGTGTTGATAAATCATCTTGTTCATAGAAAAATCACTAAAAGTCGAATCAACTGTTCCCCTAGGAAGTGAACTAGTAATACCGCAATCCAGACAGACAAGTCAAGACCTGCAATCTGGAGGGGTAAACGTTGCAAGGGAGCTACTATCGGTTTCACTAAACTAATAATCAAGCGTCCAAGACGTGATTCATAAGCATTGGGAAACCAAGACATCAGAGCAAAAATGATTAAAATCAGTGAATAGATATCCACTGCATTTTGAATAAAACGAATGAGAAAGAGCATTATCTCACTCTCGTACGTTTCATGTCAAAACCAAATTCACCATTTTGTGATTCATCTGGAATTTTGATATCTTCAATATTGACGACAACATCAACTGGTGTCAGCAGGTACATAGTAGATGCTACCTTTTTCATGTTACCAGCTAAAACGTGACGTGCCCCATCCAGATAATCCAAACAACGACGAGCTTGGACTTCTGTCATATATTGGAAATCAATCAAAATACTTTCGTTACCAGCTAATAAATCAACAATATCTGTGGCGTCTTCGTATTTACGTGGATAACGAACATCAATTGTTACCTTATCAGTAGAACGTTGACTTTGCATAGCCAACTCTTGTTGACGGGCATGAAGACGAGTGATGTTTTTATCTTTAGATGGCGTGCTAGCAGCTTGTTGAGGCAACTCTTGAACAGAAGGGACTGGAGTCACAATCGGCTCTTCAGCTTTAGGCTGATAAGTAGTACCCACATCTTCTCCATCTTCTGTAAAATAATCTATAAATTTATCAAATCTATCTTTTAAAGACATAGTTCTTTCCTATTTAAAAAATGCTGAACCAATTCTGACAAATGTTGAGCCAAATTCAATCGCTTCCTTGTAGTCACGACTCATACCCATACTCAAGTCCGTCATTGGCATATTGGGAATTTGTTTTTCTCTAATTTCTAGTTGCAAATCCTGCGTAGCTTTAAAAATCTCTTTCAACTCATCACTACTAGCTTCAAAAGGTGCCATGGTCATCAAGCCGACATATTCGATTTTATCTAAGGTGGCCAACTCTGGCAAGAGCTCCATTAGTTCTTCCTTTGAAAAACCATGTTTGCTCTCTTCCCTTGAGATATTCACTTGTAAGAAACACTTAACAACTCGGTCACTTCTTTTTTGAATTTCCTCTGCTAGCTTTAATGAATCCAAAGCGTGGAAATAATCAACGTACTGAATGACATCTTTAACCTTGCGTCTTTGCAAGGTTCCAATCAAATGCCATGTAATATTTCTATCTTTTAAAGCTTCATATTTCTCAAGAAATTTATCCACACGATTTTCACCAATATGATGCACACCTAGCGGAAGCAAAGCCTCCGCTGTCGGTACGTCTACATATTTTGTAACAGCAAGAACTGAAACAGAATTGGCTTCTCTTCCTGCCTGCTGACTTGCATCTTTTATTTGTTGAAAAACACGTTCTGTATTTTCTTTCAAATTCATTTACTTAACGATTTTTGAAAAATGGAGGAGTGTCTAATTCATCCTCATCGTGTAAAGATGGCGCTTCGAAACGTTCAACTGGTGATACCACTGAATCAGTTGGTCGAACAATTGTCTCACGACGCAAGTCCCAATCACCAAATGCTGAAGTTTGAGAAGTTTCTGTGCGACGAGGTGCTGGACTTGGAATTTCTGCAGTTTCAGCCATATCAAACTGACGATTATGATTGTGTGCATGACTAGGACTTACTTGTTCATGACGAACAGCTTGTCTTGGTGCATGGCCCACAACTTTTTCCACACGATCTTGACGAACACCAGTTGCAACGACTGTAACACGGATTTCATCTTTCATGTTTTCATCGATTGATGTTCCAAGCCAGATGTTCACTCCTTGGCCAGCTGCTTGGTTGACGATCTCTGAAGCTTCTTCTGCCTCAATCAAAGTCAAGTCGAGACCACCAGTAACGTTGACGATGACATCCTCAGCACCGTCAATAGTTGTTTCAAGAAGTGGTGAGTAGATTGCCTTACGAGCTGCTTCTACCACACGTTCTTCACCACTACCGATACCGATACCCATTAGGGCGTTTCCTTTATTTGCCATAACTGTTTTCACATCGGCAAAGTCAAGGTTAATCAAACCAGGATTTGTAATCAAATCAGTAATCCCTTGAACACCTTGGCGAAGTACGTTATCTGCTTCGCTAAGAGCTTCAAGAAGTGGAGTTTTCTTATCAACAATTTCAAGCAAGTTGTTGTTTGAAATAATCAATAGAGTATCCACATGCTCACGAAGTTGATTGATTCCTTCTACAGCATATTGGCCACGTTTGCTTCCTTCAAAACCGAAAGGACGTGTCACAACACCAACTGTAAGAGCACCTAAATCTTTAGCAATGCGGGCAATAACAGGAGCAGCACCAGTACCTGAGCCACCTCCCATACCTGCAGTAATGAAGACCATGTCTGCTCCAGTAATAGCTTGAGTCAAGGCTTCTTCGCTTTCTTCGGCTGCCTTTTGACCGATTTCAGGTCGACCTCCAGCACCCAAACCACGAGTCAATTTAGGACCTAACTGAATTACAGTCTCAGCTTTTGTACTACTCAAAGCTTGTACATCTGTGTTTGCTGCGATAAATTCTACGCCTGCAACACCTTCGTCAACCATGCGGTTAATGGCGTTTCCGCCACCTCCACCAACACCGATTACTTTAATAACTGCACCTTGAGCTGCTGCTGTATCAAATGAAAATGTCATAGTTTATTTTTCCTCTTTTATTCATCAAACATGCTTCCGATTAAGCCACGGAAACGATCTGCGATTTTTGGTTTATTTTGAGAAGATACTTTATCTTCTTTGGGAGCAACTACGTTCGTAGAAGCTGATTGCTCTACCTCAGTATTTTGAACTGGTTGAATAGGGGTAGGTTGTGCTACTTGCGTAACGCGTTGAATCATCCCACCAAAATTAATTGGTTGGTGACGCAAAGTATCCTCACCCTTAACTGCTCGTTGTGCCAATAAATGCACTTCAGTCAATTGACCAGCAAATTCAGACAAGCTAATCACATGAGCAAAGGCAGGGTTACGGATTCCAACTTGATTTGGAACGTAAAGTTTAACACCAACGCCAAAGACTTCCTGTGCAAGTTCTACAATACCTGGTAAAATAGCATTTCCACCAATCAGAACAATCCCACCTGGAAGATCCAACAAATGTCTTCTTTCCAACTCTTGTTTGATTTGTTCAAAAATGTGTTTAATGCGAGCTGAAATAATCTCTGCTAGGTAGCTTTCTGTAACTTCTACAGGTTCTACTTCACCAATTACTTCAACTTGGAAGGTTTCATTGCTTGCAAGTGAAGGGTAGGCTTCACCATAGTTTAATTTCAATCCTTCAGCTAATTTCTGTGAAGTCTTCAAGACTTTAGAGATATCTTTTGTGACATAATCTCCACCTTCTTGAAGAATATTTGTAAACTGGAGTTCTTGGTTACGGATTGTAGCAACAGTTGTTTGACCTGCTCCCATATCAATCACAGTAGCTCCAAATTCACGCTCTCCTTCGTTCAAGACTGAACGAACCAAAGCCAATGGTGAAATAATAATATTTTCAACTTGAACACCTGAGCGCTCAACTGTCTTACGTAAATTGTGAAGAATAGTACGTGGACCTGTGTAAAGCAAACCACGCATTTCAAGACGAACCCCCATCATACCACGTGGGTCACGAATACCTTGGAAACCATCTACGATAAATTCTTCTGGAATAAAAGTAATGACTTCACGATCTGGTGTCATACTCTTTGTCAAGGCTGATTTAACAACATTTTCAACATCTTGATCTGTAATTTCTTTTGTATCAGATGTAACTGGAATCATACCTTGAGTTGGTTCTACTTGCAAAAGATTTCCAGGCAAACCAACATTCACTGATTTGATTGAAATGCCAGCTTTCTCTTCTGCTTGGGAAATAGCTGACTTGATAGCAGTTGCTGCTGCTTCAATATCAACGATAATCCCATCCTTTACACCTTTACTCTTGGCATTACTTACACCAATTACATTAAGTTCACCATTTCTATGCTCGGCAACCAACACTTTAATCGAATTAGTTCCGATATCTAAGCCTGTAAAAAAACCATCTCTAGCCATTACATCGCATCCTCTCTCTTCCAAGTTTCAAACTTCTATTCAATATAGCTAAAATAGGGCATAGCTATTCACAGAATATTATAACACAAAAAATCCAATCGTGCTTAGTTTTTCCTAAATTTACTTACCATTTTTTCACATTCTTTCCTTAGCTTTTTTTATTTTCCAAACAAGTTATAAAAAATCAGATTTATGAAAAAAAGAAAGCTCATTTCTAAGCTTTCTTTGCAATCATTTTTTCTGCTTCTTGTTCTAAAAATAGTTCCAAGATTTTCTTTGTTAACGTAATCGCTGCTGATAAGGCCAGGGAAACGATTAAATAATTAGCTACTAAGCCATGGTCTCCAACCAATGGTGGTTTTGTCAAGAATCCGTAATCTCCACCTGTTACTAAATTGACCACAAAAATCAAGGCATTTAATGCAAAGGTCATGAGAAAAATTCTTTTCACATCTAGCATTCTCGCATCGTACTGTCTCAAGAGATAAACCAGTGAGTTCCCCAAGAGAGCTAAGTGCCCAAAGATAAAGGACAAAATGGCAATATGTGGGAAAGGATAGGGATCTGGCACTGGATAAACAAAGGCAGCTAATGTCCCAAATGTTCCTAGTAATGCAAAATACTGCCTATATTTAGACTGACCAGGAAGCAAAAGCACCACAAACATAGCCATACGGCAATGGTAAAAGGGTAAGCTTTCTGATAATGGCATATGATTAACCCCGTACCATCCATAAAGAAGGATTAACTGAACTGCCTGCAAGATTTGGAAAAATCGTTGATAAGCCTTCTTTTCACGATAACGATAGGCTGTATAAAAGGTCAAGGCCAAGAGTGTAAATATACTGACATACCAAAAAAGATCAAACTTGGGTGGCTCTGTTGCTTGGGTCGTAAAGAAAATATCCCATAAATTCATCTAGTCTTCCTCATGTTTCAAAATTTTCCTGCATTTTATTATACCATGCTACTTAAGAAAAATGAATTTAGAAATACGTAAATGTTTGACAAAATCACTTAGCTTCATTTTCTAAACTTTCTACCAACTTGGCCAAATTCATAGAGTTAGAGCCCTTGAGCAGGATTTGGTCATGCACTCCAAGGCTTTCTTTGACCTGCTTAACTAGGTCTTCAAATTGGTCTTGGTTTTCTGTTTTCTTGAAGTAGTAAACGTGGCCGATTGGGAACATTTGACTAGCCAATTGGGCCAATTCTGCAATGTCTTCTCCATAGAAAATAACTGTATCAAGCACATCTGGAGAAAGGCTCAAAATCATCTGATTATGGAGTTGAATAGACTGGTCACCAAGTTCCTTCATGTCCGCCAAGACAGCGATTTTCTTGCCACCTTCGTTGGCTGGAATGGCAGAGAAAGTCTCTAAAATCAGCTTCATAGCAGTTGGATTGGCATTGTATACGTCAGACAGAATATCTGCTCCATTGGCCGCTTTCTTCCACTCGGTACGGTTACGCGTCAATTCAAGATTTTGGAAGGCCTGACGAATTTGCTCCTCTGGAACTCCTTCTTGCAGGGCAACATAGGATGCAATCATAGCATTGGTGGCATTGTACTTACCAGTCACTGGCAAATCAAGGGGTTGCTCCAAGAAATTGGCCTTAAAGGTCAAGCTATCCTTACGCTCAACCAAGTCGGTAATTTCCAACTCTGCTCCTTGGCCAAAACGAACTACCTTTTTATCAGTTGGCAAGTAGTCCTCTACAATAGTGTCAGCTGGCGCTAAAAGCAAGGAATTCGAAGACATCCCGTCTGCAATTTGCATTTTTCCTTTAGCAATTTCAGAACGGTCTTTGAAAAAGGCCAAATGGGCTTCTCCAACCAAGGTCACGATGGCTGTTTTTGGATGAGCCAATTCTGACAAGAGATGAATATCTCCCAAGTGATCCTGTCCCATCTCCAAGACCAACTTTTCTGTTCCTTCAGGCATATGGAGAACTGTGTAGGGAAGGCCAATCTCATTATTGTAGTTACCTTGTGTTTTGTAAGTTTTGTAGGTTGTTGATAGCAGGTGCGCCAACATGTCTTTGGTTGTTGTTTTACCATTTGAACCTGTAACAGCAAAGACATCAACTGCTGTTTTTTCAAGATAGTAGGCAGCTAGGGTTTGAAAGGCTGTCAAGACATCATCTACTAGAATATAGGGATGATTTGCGATTTCTTTCTCAGACAGGGTTACAGCAGCACCATTTTCAAAGGCTGTTTCGATAAAGTCATGACCATCACGCGCACCTTTGAGAGGAACAAATAAATCTCCTGTCGCAATCAAACGACTGTCAAACTCAGCTTTTTCTAACTGGGTGTCCTCAAAGATGCTGATATCATTTTTAGCTCCTACAACTTGAGCCACTTCATGGATTGTTAATTTCATTTCTACTCCTTTAAAAAGGGTTGAAGTCCGAGAACTCTAGTCACCTTGCAGTGATAGTTCTGGCTCCCACCCTCTCTTTCATTTTTATAACAAATGCGCTTCGCGCTTGTCAAAACTTTCCTTGGCAAGGTCCACCAAACGCTCGATTAGTTCTGGGTAGCTGATTCCCATATTGTCCCAAAGTAGTGGATACATTGACCACTGGGTGAAACCTGGCATGGTATTGAGCTCGTTGAGGAAAACCTCTCCCTTGTCTGTATAGAAGAAATCGCAACGAGAGAGACCGAGCCCACCAATGGCACGGAAGGCAGTTTCTGCATTTTGACGCATGACAGCTACCACATCATCACTGATCTTAGCTGGGATATCCATGGTAATCTTGTTATCAATATACTTGGCATCGTAGTCATAAAAGGCTACATCCTTGACTACTTCCCCTGGAAGCGTGCTTTTGACATCGTAGTTGCCCAAGAGACCAACCTCGATTTCACGGGCATTTACCCCTTGCTCTACCAAGACACGGCTGTCATATTGGAAGGCAAGTTTCAAGGCTTGACGGAGTTCTTCTTGATTTTCAGATTTTGAAATACCGACACTTGAACCCATGTTTGATGGTTTTGTGAAAACTGGATAAGTCAATTTTTCTTCCACTTCAGCAATTTTAGCAGTCATATCATCCCCTTCAACGATAGCCACATAAGGAACTTGTGCAATACCAGCAGATTCCAGAACACGCTTGGTCGTGATTTTATCCATGGCAAGGCTAGATGACAAGATGTTACAACCGACGTAAGGCATTTTCAAAACTTCCAAGAATCCTTGAACAGAGCCATCCTCTCCCATCGGACCATGAAGGACTGGAAAGACCACTGCTCCCTCTTCGTATATAGCACTTGGTGCAACTTTCTTATCCCAATCAATGGTTTCATTGGTCATAAGACGATCCTCTTGACCTGGAGTCTGGCTAAATTCTTGCGTTTTAATAAAATCACCCGACTGGCTGATGAAGAAAGTCTTGACTGTGAAACGGTCGTAGTTGACCGCACGCATCACACTCTCAGCTGAAAGAACAGAGACTTCACGCTCTGCACTACGTCCACCGTATAAAAGAATAATCGTTTGTTTCATATTATTTGTTCCAATTCTAATAGAATACTCGTTCTTTAGTATATCATATTTGCTTCTTTTTTGAAACTTGAACCTGATACTGGTCTTCAATAAATCTAAAAAGAGACCGATAAAACAACTGTCGGTCTCCTTAATTTTTGTCTAAATGAATTGAGTGTGTTCATTTGTCTAGACTTACAACTCTGTTCGATTTTCAATGGCTCGTAAGAGTGTCACTTCGTCCGCATACTCAATATCCGCTCCGACAGCGAGACCTCGCGCTAGACGCGTAACCTTGATACCAGCTGGCTTGAGCAAACGTGAAAGATACATCGAAGTCGCTTCCCCGTCCGCTGTAGCATTGGTCGCCACAATCACTTCTGAAACTTCACTATCCATAAGACGAGTCATAAGGCTCTTGAGATTGATATCATCTGGACTGATACCATTCATGGGAGAAATAAGACCATGTAAGACATGATAGAGCCCGTGGTATTCTTGGATATTCTCCATGGCTGCCACATCGCGACTATCTTCGAGAACTAAAATCGTTGTCTGGTCACGAGTCGGATCGATACAGATAGAGCAAGGATCGTCATCAGTCAGGCGACCGCAGATGGAACAGTAGGTCAGCTCTCTCTTAGCAGAAAGGAGATTTTTAGCAAATTCATTGACATCGTCATCAGACATTCCAATAGTATAGAAGGCCAGACGGGTAGCCGTCTTAATCCCGATACCCGGTAACTTCGAATAACTGTCAATTAGCTTAGCAATAGGTGTTGGATAAAGCATACGTTCCTTTCTAATTCATTGGATGATGTTGGTTATAGAGGTTGATAATATCGCGCGCAATGGAAGGTCCGACACCATTTGTAAGGTTGGTGTTATGAGGGAAGACAACAGCTACAGCGATTTGAGGATTATCTGATGGTGCATAGGCCACAGCATTAGTATTGTTAGCTTTTTGACCGCCCTCAACATAACTTTCAGCAGTACCTGTTTTTCCACTAATGGATACCGCTGCGCCATTTGAAAAGGCACGACCGGTTGTCAAAGCACTACCACCATGTGACACTTGATAAAAGCCTTGTTGGAGGATGGAAACATCAGACTCAGAAATATTAATTTTATTCATTTCCTTGGTTTCAATAGATTGGATTAAGTTCCCTAAGCCACCTTGTTCGTTGTTTCCATAAATCCCCTCGACAATGTGGGGGGCAATCCGAACACCGTTGTTGGCAATAGTTCCAACGTACTGGGCTAATTGCATAGGGGTGTAGTTATCAAACTGGCCAAAGGCATTGGTAATGTAATTGGCAAAGTCATATTCCTTAGGGGTAAATCCTGTAGATTCATCCGGAAGATCAATACCCGTTGAAGCTCCAAGACCATATTCAGCAAATGTCGCACGAAGTTTCCCCATAGCGGATTCCAAATTGCTGGTTCCAACAAACATATTAGGTTGATAAGTTTGACCCATGATGCCCAAAGCCGTTTGGACCATGTAGGTATTAGAAGAATACTCCAAGGCTTCCACAGCTGTAATCGGGAATGAACCGTAGGCTTGAGTATACCAAGAATTAATTGGAGCTGAACCTTGGAAGACAATCGGTTGGTCTGTCAAGGTCTGATTCCCTGATAAGACTCCATTCTCCCAACCAGAGCTGATGGTCGCCGCCTTGACAACCGAACCCGGGACAAAGACATTGGTTACTGTTCCCAAGGAATCAGGTGTTAAATCTCCCGTTTTCAAGTCATGTTTGAGTCCTGACATAGACAAAACCGCACCTGTTTTTGGGTTCAAAGCAACTGCATACACACCTTCAGAATACTTGGCTCCTCCATTTCCCAGTTCGGAATTGAAATAGCTCTTAAGCAGATTGTCCACGCTATCTTGGAAGGCCAAATCAATAGTCAGTTTAATATTATTCCCTTTGGTACCATCTTCGATATTTTCGACACTTTCCATATTGCCATACTTGTCTAGATGGACTTCTTTCACCGAGCGTTTTCCTTGCAAGGTTTCTTCATATTGTTTTTCTAGATAAGAAGTCCCAACACGGTCGTTTAGAGAATAACCCTTTTTGATATAAGCATCTGCTTCTTCAGCTGGTAGACCAGCTTTTTCACTAGATACACTTCCTACTATAGACGAAAGAGAAGTCTCTAGAACTTTTCGATCCCACGAAGTTGAAATACTGATACCAGGTAAATTCTTAGAGGCCGAAGCAATCAAGGCAATCTGAGTATCTGTTAAGGAGTCTGTCGCAATGGTCCCTGTCGCAAAATTTCCAACTGCATTGAGTTGGCTAAAAAGATAAATTTCTTTCTTTTCGTCATCCGAGTAGGCCAATTGACTTGGATCGATACTTTCAACAGTATTATTGTAAAGTTCGGACTCAGATAATTGATTGCCATCAGAATCAAGTCGCTTCTCACGTGGTAAACTTTCCACTGCTTTCTTATAGACATCTTGATCTGCTAGATAATAGTCTACCAACTGTCGGTCAGTCAATGTTGGAGAAGAAACTCCCACATAGGCTAACAGCTTCTTAGCTGTTTCTTTTAAATCTGCAGCCGTCATTTTGTTGTTTCGAGTAAAGGAAACAACCTGTTTCACAGTATTTTCAACCAAAGGCTTGCCGCTGGCATCATAAATTTCGCCCCGGGCCGAGCTAGTGGTCACCTTTGTTTTACTAGCAGATGCTAATTTTGTCTCATAAAAATCCTTGTTCAAAACCTGCATATAAAGCAGGCGACCAATAATAGCCATAAAGAGTAAAATGACAATCGAAAACAATAAATTAAGCCGAATCGGAATCGAATGGCTATCAAATTTTCTCATACAAATCAGTCTCATTTCTATTTAAAATCTTACTCTTCATTGTACCACAATTTGAGAAGAAAATTATGGAAAAGGAAAAAGCTTTTTTCCTTTTTACGGGAAAATACGATTTTATTTATCTATCCCTATATTATATGATATAATAAATGTAAAAGTTCGATGACCCAGTCTTTTTCCAATACGACTCATTTAAAGGAGCCTTTCTATGGACAAACCAGATATAGCAACCATCATTGATTCTCACTTCGAAGAAATGACAGATTTAGAGCAAGAAATCGCTCGCTATTTTTTACAATCTGAAACCATTGCAGATGATTTATCTTCTCAGAAGGTCACTCAAAAATTACATATTTCTCAGGCTGCTCTGACCCGCTTTGCTAAAAAGTGTGGTTTTACAGGCTATAGAGAATTTATTTTCCAATACCAACACCAAGCAGAGAAACAAGACACCCATTCTCACAAACACAGTCCACTGACAAAACGAGTCCTCAGAAGTTATAGCAACATGCGGGAGCAAACACAGGACTTGATTGACGAAGTCCAACTAGAAAGAATTGCCCAGTTAATCGAAGATGCTGAGCGTGTCTACTTCTTCGGAACAGGGAGTTCTGGCCTCGTAGCTCGTGAAATGAAATTACGCTTCATGCGTCTAGGTGTGGTCTGCGAGGCCTTGACTGACCAAGATGGTTTTGCTTGGACAACCAGTATTATGGATGAGAATTGTCTCGTACTCGGTTTCTCACTTTCTGGCTCAACCCCTTCTATTTTAGATAGTCTATTAGACGCTAAGGAGATGGGGGCAAAGACTGTACTTTTTACAAGTGTTCCCAATAAAGATAGTCAAGCCTATACAGAGACTGTTCTTGTAGCCACCCACAGCCAGTCTTCTTACATCCAACGTATATCCGCTCAACTTCCTATGCTCTTCTTTATCGATTTGATTTATGCCTACTTTTTGGAAATCAATCGTGAAAGCAAGGAAAAAATTTTTAACAGCTATTGGGAAAATAAAAAACTCAATGGCTATCGTAGACAAAAACGTATAAGAAAATCCTAGTTTGGCTGAGTCAAACTAGGATTTTTATTCATCACTAAACATACATCTTCTAGATTATGAATTAGTCATATCTTGACTTAGTCTTGAATAATTTCATGTAATCACTTTTTGAAGGGAGTAAATAAGCAAGTCTGACAGTATCCTCCACAATTGTATATAATACGATGTAATCCTTACTCAAGGTCAATCCTCGCGTTTGGTAGCGAGGGTCTAATTTCTTACCAAATTTTTCATCGGCATCAAATCCAGCTTGGGGGAAAATTTCTAGACGATTAATATCTTTTCTAATACTGGCTACTTTTCGTCTCGCAGCCTCTACAGAACCAATTTCCTCCGCTATATACTGATATATTTTGTCCAGACTATCAATCACTCTAGGAGAATACAAAATCCGATATTTTTTATAATCCATAGCGTGTCACGACATCCTCATCTGTCAAGTAATTTCCAGCCTCAATCTTGGCATAACTTTCTTGAACTTCTGCTTGTAATTGTCTAAACAAATACTCCTTCTCTAATTCCTCTTCACTCAGTAAATCTACTTCATTTGTTACGGCAACATTCTTTAAAAATAATCTAAGTGCTGATGAAAGAGAGAGATTTTGTTCTTTTAACACTTCCATGGCATCATTTACCAATTCTCTATTAGCTTGGAAGGTCACAATTTTATTTGAATTCGCTATAGCCATTTTATATAATTCCTTTATATATTTTATTTATTATCTCACAATTATAAAGAAAGTCAAGAGGATTTGATTTGAAAATCTTCCTTTTCGTTTTTGAATGTTTGACAACAAAAAGGAAATATCGCTATTTGCTACTTTTACTTTCTCTCTATAAATTTATTTGATTATTGTACTTCGACAAACTGAGATTTAGATTTTAACCCTCACCTCACCGAACATAAAACGGGCTATTCTCTTGAAGTATGTTTCATGAGTTCATAGTTTAATGCTAAGTGTAGCTATATAGTCAGTTCCATAACTCGATAATCGATGTCTTTTGTCACACGATTCATAAAAATCAATCATAGCAAGACCATTTTTAAGTTGTCCTCTAATCTGAGTCTCCAAGGTATGGCTAAATTCATATCCATATTCTGGATTGATGGTTATCTTTCCTTCCTCTTCAAGCTCTCTTGAATTAAAAGGCAATGAAAACTTCAAGAGTAGTTCCTCATCGGGTTTGTCCCATACAGTGTCAGCATCATACATGTATATCCAAGGGTTCATAAATCCGACCATTAACAATCCACCCTTTTTCAATACTCGAGAAGCTTCTTTATACATGTTTTCTAAGTCTTCTATATATACATTTGAAACTGGATTAAAAATAATATCAAAAGTTTCATTTTCAAATGGAAATGGTCTTGTCATATCTCCTTGAACTGTGTTGATTTTTAAGCCTTCGCTTTTAGCAACCATCTCATCTCTTTGTAATTGTGATTTCGAAAAATCCATTATGGTTACATCATAACCTTTTATAGCAAAGACTGGTCCCTGCTGTCCACCACCACAAGCTAAACCTAATATCTTTTTTCCATTTGCTTTTTCAAACCACTCTTTTGGAACTTTTTTCCCAACAGTTAATGCAACAGAAATTGGATGTTTTCTAACTTCTTCTAATTCTTCATGTGTCAATGGCTCAGTGTAGTCATTTTTTACATTATTCCATCTATCTTCATTTAATTTTATATAATTGTTCATCTTATAATCTTCTCGTAATTTTATATTATTTCGATTTAAGGTGAATAGGTTGCCACATTTCTCTCACCTCTAGAAATTCTAATTTGTAAAATTTTCGTCCATCTCATTATATCATTTTTCCACATTTTCTTTTTTACTCAAGCTAAATCTCAACTAAATTGATGATAGAATTGCTCTCGCTTTAACCTTTCATACAAGACAGTGATTTTCTCCTAATTTCTCACGATTACCTCCTTTCGCTAAAATTCTTCAATAAAAAAGAATTAAGCAAAACATTTTTCACTCAGGTAGTGATTAAGTATTCTGCTTAATTCTATAGCTCCAAACTAGGATTGTTTTGTTTTAAAATGATAATAGGCACCGAGCATCCCTGCCGTATTTTGGTGATGGGCAAATTCTAATCGTGTTTTTTCAGCTAGACTTGGTACCAAGGCATCTTTCAAAGCTTTTCGAATTTTAGGCTTGAGGATAGCCTCTTGCCCCATGATACCGCCACCGAGAATGACTACTTCTGGATTGACCACATAGCAAATATTTGCCAGACCTTTTCCTAGATAGTCTACCATGCGGTCAATACCAGCCATACAAATCTTGTTGCCTTCAGTGGCTTCCTTAAAGATGCGTCGGCCATTCCACTGATCAACATCTTCTCCATGTGCTTCAGCTACATATTTCACTAAAGCTGTTGTAGAAGCCAAATCTTGGAACGCTCCATCCTGCATATGCATATAACCGACTTCACAGGCTGAATTACTAAAACCATGGAAAACTTTCCCATCCATAATCAAGCAACCACCGATACCGGTTCCAATAGTCAAGCAAAGAGTGACACTCGCTCCCTTGCCTGAACCAGATACCGCCTCAGCCAGACCTGCACAGTTGACATCATTTTCAATCTCACAAGGAATCGCAAAACTCGTCTCAATTTCCTTCTTAAACTGAGTTCCTGCATAATTAGGGATTTGAGGGCCTGCATAGAAAATCTCACCCTTGTCTGGATCTACCATCCCAGCAGAAGAAATGGCAACACCTGCTACTGGGCCTTTTTCTAAATAGCTGGCTACAATATCTTTGGTCTTTTGTAAGATATGAGGTCCACCCTGATGCGCCTCTGTTGGCATTTCATGCGATTCAACAAGTTGGCCTTCTTGGTCAATCAAACCATATTTGATGTTGGTTCCACCGATATCAATTGCAACGTAGTGTGTCATAAATACCTCCTTATGAATTAGAGGAAGCGCTCCTTGGTTTCACGAATCAAGGCTGCAGCTGCTTCTACAACTGGACGATCGTCTTCAGTCACTGGTGTCAATGGTGAACGAACAGAACCAATATTCAAGCCTTCATTGATCTTCAAGACTTCCTTAATCACACCGTACATATTTCCATGTGCAGCAGTGAGTTTACCAATGATAGCGTTGATAGCATACTGCAATTCACGCGCTGTTTCCAAGTCTTTGTCAGCAATCAACTCATTAAGTTTCAAGAAGAGTTCTGGCATAGCACCATAAGTACCACCGATACCAGCTTTAGCTCCCATGAGACGACCACCTAAGAACTGTTCATCTGGACCGTTGAAGACGATATGGTCTTCGCCACCAAGGCTCACAAAGGTTTGGATATCTTGAACTGGCATAGAAGAGTTCTTAACACCGATAACACGTGGATTCTTCAACATTTCAGTGTAGAGACTTGGCGTCAAAGCAACACCAGCTAATTGAGGAATGTTATAAATCACGTAGTCTGTGTTTGGTGCTGCAGCACTAATGTCATTCCAGTATTTAGCAACTGAGTATTCTGGCAAGCGGAAATAAATCGGCGGAATCGTTGCAATAGCATCTACTCCTAAGCTTTCAGCATGACGAGCAAGTTCCATACTATCTTTGGTATTGTTGCAAGCAACGTGAGCAATGATGGTCAATTTACCTTTGGCAACTGCCATGACTTCTTCTAAGATTAATTTACGGTCTTCAACGCTTTGGTAGATACATTCACCAGAAGAACCATTGACGTAAAGACCTTGAACACCTTTATCAATGAAGTATTGCACCAAGGCACGCGTACGTTCTGAACTTACTTCTCCTTGATCATCATAACATGCGTAGAAGGCTGGAATGACACCTTCGTATTTTTTTAAATCTGACATAGATTTTCTCCTAAGATTTCTTTTTTTCTGCTAGAAACAGAATTTATTCTTTACGTGTTTAGTATACACCTTGTAAAAAACGCTTTCAACACCTTGTGTACACTTAGATTTTAGTTTCGATATGAATTTTGAAATGTTTATGGCTTGAAAGTAGTTTCAGAAACAAGCCATCCTATTGGTATTTTGCGAAAATTTTCTCCATCAATCCAGTCTGGAGAAAGACCAAGAGCCCAAACCCAAAAAGCAGGAAGGCTGAGCCACCTAAAAGTAAACTGAAGGCGGACAGATAAAGAACCATCACAATGATAAAGAGAATAGCTAACATGAGGAAGAACCAAGGAAAGTTAAAACTTGCCAAGATAAGTCCTTTTTGTAGCACTTCTTTCCAAGTCAAATCATAGCGCGCAGCTATGGGGTAGCTAGCCAACATCACGATAGTGAGGAAGATAAGAACACCTAGACAAATAGCTTTTACCATTTGGAAAGGCATAGCTGTCTGCCCCCAAAAAAGATAGAGGTCTAAAATACTTAATGAGACGATACCCAACTCAAGCAGACCTAACTGAAGACCTAGTTTCAGATTTTGCTTGAAAGCTCTTAGATAGATTTTAAAGACAGGCACACGTCTACTCTTCTTAATCTCAAACATAGTCTCGTAAAGGCTAATTTTAGCCACTCCAATCGTCACGATGGGCAAACAAGAGACAACAAAAAGAAGATTGGCTGTCACGATATCCAAGACCTTCTCACTAAAACGCATGAGAAAGTTATCTGTATCAAATGCTGCCTTGATAAGGCTTACTCCTTTTTGTGCCATGTCTACTCCTCCTGAGTTTTTAATCAATCAAAATTTTAAAGAGATATTTGCGAACCTTCTCTTCCATACCTGCATAGCCATTTGGCTGGTGTGGTTCTCCTGGGAAGAAAATCGCAAAATTGTGATAACCCAACAAGAGTGGGTAGTGTTCATGACAATGCACAAAGCCAATGTCACTTGCTTCGTCGAATGCTACTGCCTCGTCTTTGATACGTGAACCGTAACTCGAATATTCATGTCCTTCTACCAGCAAATGCAAATCTGCATAGTTCTGATGATGCTCAAATTGATCATTTTCAGCTTGATTGAGGACATTTTCCTGAACAACTAGAAAGACCTTGTCCCCATCAATCTCATACTTTCCTAATTCGAAAGAATCCTTACGGTGCTGATAGAGATAGTCGATAGCCTTGTCTAGATTGGGATGAATTCCTTTGTAAAAGGTGATGTTTTTCAAATCGTCAAAAATCATACTCTTTCCTTCGTTTCTGATAGTTAACTAAAATCATTCTTAAGTTGATAAGTGTCTAACAAAATCTCTAAGGTAAGCAAATACCCAACATTTTGTAGACACTTATAACATCTATATTTCCATAGCATGTCAAGACCACTTCCGCAATCTTGACACACCAGTTTACTTTTCTTAACCTTTGACCGCTCCCATGGTAATACCTTGAGTAAAGGATTTTTGGAAGACTAGGAAGACTGTTACGATTGGCACAGCAGCAAGAGCTGCACCTGCCATGATCAAACCATAGTTGGTTGCCATTTCAGCCTGCATAGTCGCAACACCGAGTGAAATGGTCAAATTATTACGTGAAGTCAGCATTACCAACTGCATGAAGTAGTCGTTCCATGTATTGATGAAGGTAAAGATTGCAAGGGCTGCAAATCCTGGTTTCACAATTGGGAAGGCTACGCTCCAGAAGGTACGAATCTCACCACAACCGTCGATTTTAGCTGATTCAAGCAACTCTGTAGGAATATTCTCACTGAACTGTTTCATGAGGAAGACCCCGAATGGCCATCCAATCAAAGGCAAGATAACTGCCCAGAGAGTATCGTGAATTCCCATGAAGTTGACGATACGTACCAATGGTACAAGGACAACTTGTTTTGGAAGTGCCATAGCAGCAATAAAGATTGCAAAGAGAATACGTTGCCCATAGAAACGTTTTTTAGCCAATACATAACCTGCTAGAGATGAGGTCGCACAGACTAAGAACATGGTTACCAATGAGATAAACACAGAGTTCCACATCCACTGCATAGCAGGGTTTTGCACCATGAGTTGTTGGAAGTTTTCCATGGTTGGCATTTTAGGGAACCATTGTGGTGGAATAACGATGGTATCAG
Source organism: Streptococcus mitis (assembly GCF_047463435.1). GTDB lineage: Bacteria > Bacillota > Bacilli > Lactobacillales > Streptococcaceae > Streptococcus > Streptococcus mitis_DS. The sequence continues at coordinate 75,117 of NZ_JASHDW010000003.1, forward strand.
GTTGTGATTTGAAGGCCCCTGTCAAAATCCAGTAGAATGGAAAGATGAACAGCACGGTCAACAAGAGCAAGATAATAGTTGAAATAACAGTGAAAGCTGTTATAGGTTTCTTTTGTGTAGATTGCATAGCTGTCTCCTTTCTTTAATATTCTACGTCATTTCCGAGCGCCTTAAATTGAACAAAGCTTACAATAGCAATCATGACTGCCAAGAAGACACCAATGGTATTAGCATACCCGTATTCGGTCAATTGGAAGGCTTTTTCGTAAAGGTAGTACATCAAGGTACTTGTTGAGTAGTTTGGCCCACCAGATGTTAATAGTTGAATCAAGGCGAAAACTTGAAATGAGTTAATTGTTGTGATGATTGCGATGTAGAGAGTTGTTGGAAGAAGGCTTGGCCATTTAATCTTCCAGAAAACTTGAAATTCAGTTGCACCGTCTACACGAGCCGCTTCAACCAGTGAATTGTCAATATTCCCCATAGCAGCTATGTAGAGGATGATTGGTTGACCAACTGAAGTTGTCAAGAGGATAATCATAATTGCCAGTAATGCCCAGTGTTTATCTCCCAACCAAGAAATATTCTGGCTGATGATATGGCTTGACTTAAGGACAAAGTTTAGAATCCCTGATAATGGGTCATAAATCCATTTCCAAACAACTGTTACGGCAACACTACCTGTTACAACAGGAAGGAAGAAGACGAAACGGTAGAAAGATCTGGCAATAGCATTTTGATGGTAGGTTTGCGACGCCACAAAGAGCGAAAAGAGAACAACAATCGGTACAGATCCAACAACCAAAATAACTGTGTTAATCAAAGACTTCATAAAGACAGGGTCTTTAAACATACGAATGTAGTTGTCCAAACCCACAAACTCAAATTTAGTCATTGAATAGTTAAAGAAACTTGTAATGAATCCCATAATCATAGGAACCAATACAAAGATGACAAAGAAGAATAATACTGGTGCTAAGAAAGCGTAGGAAATCACTGTTTCCCGCATACGAATTTTATTGACTTTCACAGTCGGCACCTCTCTTTCACAAATAGAATATTTTGGATTTTCTTGAACAGTTTTAAAATCAAAATGAAATTTTTTAAGATTCGCTTATGTAAGAACTTCATTTTAATTTCGTGACAGTTTCTGATATTTCAAATAAAATCCTCCCTTTTCTTACATAGATTATGCACAGGGAAAAGGGAGGAGTCAATCTGATTCAGTGCTTATTGTTTTGTAGCTTTTTTAATTGTTTCGTTAGCTTTTTCAGTGAAGGCTTTTAAAGCATCCGCTGGTTTTTGATCGCCATTTGAAACTGATTGCAACATTGGGAACCATAGAGTTCTCATTTCTGCAAAACCATCAATTGTATTGTAGTATGGTGAGTAGTATTTAGTCCAACCACTGATTGTTTCCATACGTTTATCTTCATAAAGTTTTCCAAATGAAGTACGAACTGGGAAGGCACCTGTACGAACAACGTCTTTTGGACCCCATTCTTTGTCATCCGCGATGAATTGAACGAATTTCTTAGATGCTGCAACTTTCTTGTCGTCTTTGTTGTTGAATACTGCAAATCCGTTTACAAGGTATTCAAGAGCTGGTTTACCTGAATCTGATGGGAATGGTACTTCTACCACTTCTACTTTACTTGCTTCCAAGAGTTTAGCTTGGATACCGTTTTGAGCTGGCGCCCAAAGGATTGTGTAAGATGTTTGACCGTTGGCAAAGTTTTGGATATCTGCTCCACCGTCAAATTGTGAACCGTTGTTCAACAAACCGTCTTTAATCCAGCCAGCTGCTTTTTCAAGACCTTTGACGAATTTAGGATCATCAGTTGTATATTTTGTTACATCTTTATCTGTTACAGAAGCACCGTAAAGGTTTGAGATGAAGGCACGTGTTCCTTGGTCTCCCCCTTGACCAGAACTAAACAATGAACCTGGTGTGTAGCCTTTATCTTTAAGCGCTTTCAAAACTTTTTCAAAATCATCAGTTGTCCAACCTTCTTTTACAAGGTTTGCAACTCCAGCTTCTTCCAACATTTTCTTATTCATAGCCATGTAGAATGGTGCTGAACTAATTGGATACATGTAAGCTTTGTCTCCAGCTTTACTTGCTTGTACGATATTTTCGTTGTTAACATCTTTGACGAATTCGTCTGTGAAGAGGTCGTTCAACTCAGCCAATTTACCGTTTTTACCGTATTGGATGATACGTCCTGGTGCGTCAAACAGTACATCTGGAGCTGTTCCTGCTTCGATAGCTGTTGTGATTTTTTCAGGACCTGACTTGAAGTCGATGGTTTCCAATTTCACTTTTACATCTGGATTTGCTTTTTCAAACGCTTCGATGATTGATTTTTCATATGTTCCAACACCGTCACCAGTTTTTTCTTGAGTGAAGACTGGGAATGCCCACCAAGTGATTTCTGTTTTTCCGCTATCGCTACCAGATTTTCCAGCATCTTTACTTCCGCCAGAATTACCACATGCAGCAAGGCCAAGAACCGCAGCACCCGCAAGTACTGTACAAGCTAGTTTTCTAAATTTCATTTGTATTCTCCTAATTGATAAGCGTATCCATATTGGATAATGAGTAAGATTGAACTTGTATACGTTTTCATTTTATCCGACGCATCCACCACTCTCCTCTTTTTTGAGATTGTGTTATTTAAGACCAGCAACGAAGCGTTCTGTAATCTCTTTTGGTCTAGTAATAGCGCCACCAACAACGATGCCTCGCACTCCATATCCAAGGATTTGTTTGGCTTGTTCTGGTGTATGGATTTTTCCTTCTGCAATGACATCTACACCGGCATCACAGAGTTTTTTGATTAATTCAAAATCGGGACCATCCACTTTTGGACTGTAAGATGTGTATCCTGATAAAGTTGTTCCGACAAAGTCAATTCCTGCTTCAACAGCTACCAATCCTTCTTCGAAAGTACTTGTATCAGCCATCAAGAGCTGGTTAGGATATTTCTCCTTAACCTGACGAATGAACTCTTGAATCTCCAAACCATCATAGCGTTCACGCTTGGTACAATCCAGAGCAATTACCTCTATATCAAGTTCTGCCAATTCATCAACTTCTTTCATAGTAGCAGTGATGAAGGGTTCTTGTGGTGGATAATCTCGTTTAATTATCCCAATGATTGGAAGTTTTGTGACCTCCTTGATTTCCTTGATATCACGAACACTGTTTGCTCGGATACCGACTGCTCCACCTTGCTCAGCCGCTTTGACCAGCAAGGGAATGACTCCTCCCGCTTCTGTATAGAGCGGTTCGTGAGGAAGGGCCTGACAAGAAACGATGATTCCATCTTTGATTTGTGCAATCAAGGCTTCTTTAGTAATCTGTGGCATCCTCTTTCCTCCTTTTCTTTGTTCTTATGGGTTCATTATATATCATTTATTAAGCGCTTTCAATACTTTGTGATAGAATAGATTTCAGTTTCAAAAGTATTTTATAGAACAGCTGTTTCTGAAAGTAGTTTCAGAGAGTCATCTATTTTAAATCATTTTTATTAAACTACAAAAAAGAGAGCTACTGGGCTCTCTCATTTATCATTTTACATACTTAAAAGGAATCTCACTACCACACAGCCAGTTGTAGACTTGGTCATTGACAAAGACATTCATGGCTTCGTGGGCATACTCAGGCATGATGCGATAGGCCTTGTCGCAAGTCAGGCGGTTGTAAATCGCAAACTGGGTAATAGGGTAGCAAACATCATCGTCCAAGCCCGTAATCATCTTAACCTCACCCTTGATACGATGGGCAAGATTTTTCACATCGATATAAGCAAGGGTCGCCATGATCTCCTCCTCAGTTTCATGGAAGGGGTCGTGAAACTTGAAATAACGGAAAAGTTCGTCGTAAGCCTCGCTAGTATTCCCAATCTCAAGCACTCGTCTGAAGTCTGACAAGAAAGGATAGATGGCAACAGTTTTCTCAATTCGAGGATTGAGCGCCGCCGCAACCAAGGCTAGAGCCCCTCCTTGTGAGGCACCATAGCTAGAAAGGCGCTTCTCATCTACCTGAGGCAGACTAGCAACAATTTCGATCAACTGGTAAATGTCCAGATAAACATCCTTATAAAAGAGGTGCTCCCGACCTTCTACAGCACCACGGATGATATGCCCCTTGACCGTATTTCCTAGAGGAGAACGCAAACCGTCCTGTGAATAACCCGACTGCCCCCGCACATCCATGGAAACAACACCGTAACCAGCCACGGTGAAGGCCAGCATGTCGGCCCAGTCCCAGCCACGTCCCATATAACCATGGAAATGGAAGATTAGTGGAACCTTCTCCTCACTCTTTGGAAGAACGACGCGTGCATAAACCTTGCCTTCATTGGTTCCTTCAAACGTTAACTCATAGCAACTAACTTGAGGAATGTGGAAATTTCTTTCCTCCAACTGGTAGGCTGGAAGAGTTGAAACTTTTTTCACTTCCTCATCCCAGAAAGCATCAAAGTCTTCTGGGACCTCATCCCGTCCTCTATAAGTCTTGATTTCTTCTAATAAAGCTGGATTTTTCATAGCATGCTCCTTTTTTGTAACCGCTACCACCACTGTAGCATATCTAAGAAAGCAATGCAAGAAAGAAGAATAAATAGAAAGAGATTTTAGATTCTTTATTTGTGTGATGATGGGCTGAAAGTAGTTTTAGAAATTAATGTGAATGCCCCAGTTGATTTGTCTACAGCTTATCTCGATATACTATAGTTTCAATGGAGATTGAATAGAGAATCACACACCAGAAAGCGAGGTAACATCATAAAAGCAATAGGTGCGCAAATATTACAGACAAACCGTTTAATCTTGAGAAGATTTGTGGAGAGTGATGCGGAAGCCATGTTTCAAAATTGGGCTTCGTCTGCTGAGAATCTGACCTATGTTACTTGGAATCCCCATCCTGATGTTGAGGTCACTCGAAACTCAATTCGTAATTGGGTTGCTTCCTATGCCAATCCCAACTATTACAAATGAGTCATTTACCTCAAAGAAAACCCAGAGCAAGTGATAAGAGATATCAGCATCGTTGAGATGAATGAGGATGATTCCAGTTGTGAAATTGGCTATGTTTTAGGAAAAAACTATTGGAGTCGTGGTCTTATGACAGAGGCCTTAAAAGCTATCTTAGACTTCTGTTTTACTCAAGCAGGTTTTCAAAAAGTCAAAGCACGATATGCCAGTCTCAACCCAGCTTCAGGTCATGTTATGGATAAGACTGGAATGTCCTATCTAAAGACTGTTGCAAATGTGGTAGAGAGAAAAGGCTATATTGCGAACCTTATTTATTATCAGATAAGCGGAGAAGACAGATAATCTTAAAATTTATTGCTTAGCCGCTGTTCTTATTTTTTATTTTCTATTTCATTTATCCTTTCTTTTCCGAATAAATAGATAGTAGCAGTGAATCTAGTGATTTTAGATTTAAAACTGTGGTATAATAAAAGGAGGAAAAGGATGATTCTAAGACATCCGGGCATTAGCCCAACCAATGACTTAGTAGCTAAGAAGATTTTTAGCAACCCAGAGATTACTTGTCAATTTATTCGTGATATGCTGGACTTGCCAGCAAAAAATGTGACGATTTTGGAGGGAAGCAATATTCACGTATTACCCTCCATGCCTTATTCAGCGCAGGATTTCTATACCAGTATAGATGTTTTGGCGGAGTTGGACAATGGGACGCAAGTAATTATTGAGATTCAGGTGCATCATCAGAATTTTTTCATCAATCGCCTGTGGGCTTATCTATGCAGTCAGGTTAATCAAAACCTCGAAAAAATTCGCCAACGTGAAGGTGACACTCACCAGAGTTACAAACATATTGCCCCAGTATACGCTATCGCAATCGTGGATAGTAATTACTTCTCGGATGATTTGGCTTTTCACAGTTTTAGTATGCGCGAAGACATGACAGGTGAGGTCTTAACTATCACAAACAATGGACAAGAAAACCATCTAGTTAAGATGGCGTTCTTGGAATTAAAAAAATACAAAGAAACCAGCAAAGACGAGGTTCGCAAGCCGTGGTTGGAGTTTTTCGGTAATAAACCCTTTACCCAGGAACCCGAGCGAGCCATCAGCCAGGCAGACCAACTGCTAGACTACAAGAGCTGGTCCGAGGAGGACAGGAAAATGTTTAGTCAACTACGTATGCGTGAAGAACAGGCATTATTGGCTCATGATTATGCCTTGGAAACTGCTAGGGCAGAAGGGATTGAACAGGGATTGGAACGTGGTCTTGAGCGTGGGAAAGTTGAAGGAAGGGAAGAAGGGAAACTTTTTGCATTTCTGGATATGGTACGCCAACATGTTTTAACTTCCGAATTTGCAAGTGATCAATTGGGTATGACTGTCGCTGAGTTTGAGGCGTTATTGAAAGATTAAGACTATCACAAACAACGGACAAGAACACCATCTAGTCAAGATGGCATTCTTGGAACTCAAAAAATACAGAGAAACCAGCAAAGACGAGGTTCGCAAACCGTGGTTGGAGTTTTTTGGGAATAAACCCTTTACCCAACAACCCGAGCGAGCCATCAGCCAGGCAGACCAACTGCTAGACTACAAGAGCTGGTCCGAGGAGGACAGGAAAATGTTTAGTCAACTACGTATGCGTGAAGAACAGGCATTATTGGCTCATGATTATGCCTTGGAAACTGCTAGGGCAGAAGGGATTGAACAGGGACTGGAGCGTGGAAAAGTTGAAGGAAGTTTGTCTATGCTACTAAATCTAGTCCGTCAAGGTCTTTTGCCTTCTGAAGTTGCCAGTCAACAGTTGGGTATGACTGTCTCTGAGTTTGAAGAACTATTGAAAGAGCATCATAAATAAGAACTAAAAAATATAGAGAAACCAGTAAGGACAGGATTCGCAAGCCGTGGTTGGAGTTTTTGTAAATCATTAAATCAATGACAGATTTTTCCGTAATAGATGGAAGAATCTGTTTTTTAGTTATGCTAGATGTGGGTTCTGAAATAGTAAGATATGGTGTATTGAAATAAGATAAGAACAAAGAAATTAGGAAAGTCAAATTATAGTTAAATGAAATAAAAACTGAACAAATTAATTGCGGAATTCAAACTAATTTCTAACAATGTTTTAGAAAACTCGGTGGACTATTTCGGATTCAATCTACTATAATTTCTAGAATTTTTTTAGAATCCGCAGTGTGCTATTTTAGATTCAATAAATTGTGCTTTTAGAAACGAAAAAAGAGCATTTCGCTCTTTTTTCTCCTATCCAGTCTTAGCTTTTTACTTCTTTCTTTTGGAAAGTGGTTTGGTAATTTACTTTAATCGTTACGTTCATGTGAGAGTCCTCGTTTCTTTTTGATGACTCTAGTATAAGGGGCAAACCTGAAAGCTAGCTTAAGATTTTCTTAGAGAAAGCTTAATCCAGATGTTCTCTTTTTTCTAGATGGAGGGCAATCATACGCCATTCTGGATCCTCTTGCCACCCATCAATAGAACTGATATAGCTGGCCACCTTTCTAGCTTCTTCTAAAATCGGAAAATCTTCGATAATATCAGCCACTTGAAACTCTGGAAGCCCTGACTGTCTGGTTCCAAAAATTTCACCTGAACCACGCATTTTCAAATCTTCCTCCGCAAGAACAAAACCATTGGTGGTTTCTGTCATGATGCGCATGCGGTCTTTCCCAGAATCCGTCTTGGGATTGGCAATGAGAACAGCATAGGACTGCTTGTCCCCCCGACCAACACGACCTCTGAGCTGATGGAGTTGACTGAGACCAAAACGGTCGGCATCCATGATAATCATAACGGTCGCATTGGGAACATTGACCCCGACCTCGATAACCGTTGTCGAAACCAGAATATCCGTTTTTCGCTCTTTGAACTCCTGCATGATCTGGTCTTTTTCGTCACTCTTCATCTTACCATGTAGAAGAGCCACTTCTGCCTTACCTGCAAAATGAGCTGTCAGCTCCTCTGATAAGGCAATGGCATTTTTCAAATCCAGAGCTTCTGATTCTTCAATCAAGGGAGAGATGACGTAGGCTTGAGAACCTTTTTGGATTTCCCCCTCTAACCAGGTCAAAACCTGAGGTAGTTGCTCATGTTTGATCCAGCGCGTCACAATGGGTTTTCGTCCTGCTGGCATCTGGTCGATAATGGAAACATCCATATCTCCAAAGGCTGTGATTGCAAGCGTCCGTGGAATGGGAGTCGCCGTCATCATGAGGACGTCTGGATTGTCCCCTTTTTCCCGTAAAATACGCCTTTGTCCCACACCAAAACGGTGCTGCTCATCGATTATAATCAAGCCAAGACGAGCATAATCCACCCCATCCTGAATCAGAGCGTGGGTTCCAATAATCAAATCAGCCTCACCCTTGGCAATGGTCTCCAAGACTTCTCTCTTTTCTGCAACTTTCAAGGAACCTGTCAAGAGAGCCAGCTTCAAGTCTGGAAAGAGGTTCTGTAAACTCTCAAAATGTTGCTCTGCAAGGATTTCTGTTGGCACCATGAGAGCAGCCTGGTAGCCAGCTGTCACTGCTGCAAACATGGCCAAGCCAGCGACCACCGTTTTTCCGCTCCCCACATCCCCTTGTAGGAGACGATTCATATGGTGATCCGACTTCATATCGGTTAAAATTTCCTGCAAACTCTTTTCCTGAGCTTGGGTCAAGACAAAAGGTAGATTTTCTTTAACAGCTGTTACTTTTTCCTGAGACCAATTCAGAACCTGACCGCTTCCCTGAACTCTATTTTCAGACTTGAGCGTCTGCAATTGCATCTGGAAATAAAAGAGTTCCTCAAACTTGATACGGCGAAGGGCCTGCTTGTATTCTGCCAAATCCTTAGGGAAATGCATGGCTCTGACTGCCTGACAACGGGACATGAGTTTGTATTTGTCCAGCAAAGACTGAGGAAGATTTTCCTCAATCAAGAGGTCCAGCCCCTGATCAAAGGCTGTCTTGATAACCTTGACCAGACTGGCCTGACTGATTCCCTGAGCCAGACGATAGACAGGTTGGAGGTCATCTTCCACCTGAGCCAAAACCTTCATCCCTGTCAGACTAGCCTTGGCGCGATCCCATTTTCCAAAGACAGCAAGGGTTGCTCCCAACTCTATCTTATCTGCTAGATAGGGCTGGTTAAAGAAATTCACTGCAAAAATGACTTCTCCCTGTTTGAGACTAAAACGCAGACGATTGCGCTTGAAACCATAATACTGGACACTGGCAGGAGTCACTACTTGTCCAGACAGAACTGCCTTTTCTCCGTCTTCCAGCTCCAGCACCTGCTTGGTTTTGAAGTCTTCATAACGGAAAGGAAAGTAGAGCAAGAGGTCTTGCAAATTTTCAATTCCTAGTTTGGCGTATTTTTCTGCTGACTTTGGTCCCACACCAGGTAAGACATGCAAGGGTTGGTGTAGATTCATGCTCCACTCCTTTCTTTTCTAATAATATTCTCTCGGAATGCGGTCGCTAAGGAGACAAACTACCTCGTAGTTAATGGTTCCACGGTAGGCCGCTACCTGAGTTGCTGTGATTTCCTTGCCCCCGTTAGAACCAATCAAAGTTACCTTGGTTCCGAGTGGGTAAAGCTTAGGCAGACGAATGGTGATTTGGTCCATAGAAACCCTGCCGACAATTGGGCAAGCTTGACCATCTACCAAGACAGAGAAATTTTGCATGTCTCGTGTCCAACCATCCGCATAGCCGATTGGCACGGTCGCAATGACTTGCTCGCTATCCGCCTGATAGGTCGCTCCGTAGCCCATGCAAGCTCCAGCTGAAACTGTCTTGACATGAACCAGAGCAGACTCCAAGGTCAAGGCTGGAATCAAGTCATAGGGTAAATCCAAGACCTCTCCGCTAGGATTAAGACCATACATGGCATCTCCCATACGAACTGCATTGAAAATAGTCTCTGCATGCCAAAGAGTCGTTGCAGAATTGCTGGCATGAACCAAGTCTGGAAGACCTTTCATACTTTCCAAAATAGTTTTAAACCGTTCTAACTGGGCATTAAAGTAGTCATCTGATTCCTCGTCTGCAGTAGCAAAGTGGGTAAAAATTCCTTCAACACGAGCACCGTGTTGTTGGAGCAAAACTTGAGCCTGCTCAGCCTCACCGGCCTCTCGAAAACCAATCCGTCCCATGCCTGAATCAATCTTGAGGTGGACTGTCAATCCAGTTAGGTCCGCTTCCTTATCTAAGAGTGCTTGGATCCACTCCAGTCCGGCCACAGTCAAGGTGATGTCGTATTCTTTAGCAAGAGCAACAGCTTCGATTTCAGAAACTCCTAAAATGAGGATTCGCTTGCTGAGTCCAGCTTGTCTAAGTTCAATGGCTTCATCAATATTGGAAACGCAAAAGCCATCAACATCATCTTGAATAGCCGTGGCAACAGCAATAGCCCCATGCCCATAGGCATTGGCCTTGACTACTGCAAATTTGAGCGTTCCTTGAGGGATATGAGCCCCCATTTGCTGAATATTTTGTCGAATAGCTCCCAGATGAATCAGAGCCTTGGTTGGTCTATGTGGACTAGCTTTCATGATTTTCCTCCAAAATGACACTGGCTGTCACGAACTGATCTGTGTGGCTGATAGACAGCCAAATCTTTCCTAAAAATGGTGCCTGACTAAAATAAGGCGCCCCGCGTTCATTATTCAAGACTTCCAAATCCTGAAAACCGAGCTTGCCAATACCAGTTCCCATGGCCTTGGAAAAGGCCTCCTTAGCCGACCAACGACCAGCTAAATATTCGATTTGTCTGCGCCCTTTAAGACTGTTAAACCGTTCCATTTCCTTAGCGGTCAGCACGCGCTTGGCAAAGCCTTCATGTCGTGTAATTGCGCTTTTTATCGAAGCTAATTCTTCGATGTCAATTCCGTGTCCAACTATCATTCTCATCAAAAGGAGTTGAGATTCCCCAACTCCATCCTTTTCACTTATTTTGTCAAGGTGGCATAAATTTCTTCTACCAAGGCCTCTGTATTTTCCCAACCCAAGCAAGGATCTGTAATAGAGCAACCAAAGACCTCTGGTTGATTTTGACGACCATCTGCTAGGTAAGATTCAATCATAAAGCCGCGAACTATCTTTTTAATCTTCTCATTCCAATCACGATTCTGCAAGGTCTGGCGAACAATTCGAATCTGCTCCATATATTGCTTGCCAGAATTATCATGGTTGGTGTCAATGAGGATAAAGGGATTTTCAAGTCCCATGGCTTCATAGCGTTCAATGGCATTTAGCAGGGTTTCATAGTAAAAGTTAGGCTCATTTTTCCCATATTCATTAACTGCACCACGAAGGATGACGTGGGCCAAAGGATTTCCTGAAGTCTCAACTTCTTGACCATGGAAGAGGAAGGTTTGTTTATTTTGAGCGGCATAGATACCGTTAAACATGACACCCAAATTTCCAGAGGTTGGATTTTTCATCCCCACTGGTGCATCAATTCCTGAAGCCACAAAGCGGTGCTCTTGGTCTTCTACAGAACGAGCTCCTACAGCATGGTAGCTGACCAAATCATCTACCAAGACAAGATTTGACGGATAAAGCATCTCATCTGCCGTTGTCAAACCAGTCTCTGTAATCACGCGGTAATGTAACTGGCGTACAGCCTGCAAGCCGTTAATCAGGCTTGGAGCCTTAGAGGTATCTGGTTGGTGAACCAAACCTTTATAGCCGTCTCCGTTAGTACGAGGTTTAGCAGTATAAACACGCATAACCATGAAAATCTTGTCCGCCACCTTCTTCTGCAAGGCGGATAAACGGCGGGCATATTCCAAGACAGCCTCTTCATTATCAGAAGAGCAAGGACCAATCACCAAAAGGATACGGTCATCTTCTCCTGAAATAATGTCTGCCAATTCTCTATCACGGCGCTCCTTTAGTCGCAAGGCTTCCGCAGACAATTGGGTTTCCGCCTTGATTGCTTCAATATCGATTTCTTGACCTTTTTCAATAAATGCCATCTTATTCTCCTAGCGTTTGGTAGATTTCTCTGACGAGGGCTTCCGTATTATCCCAGCCAAGACAAGGGTCTGTGATAGACTTGCCAAATACTTCCGGTTCGTTTTGACGGCCGTCTTCTAGATAAGACTCAATCATAAAGCCACGAACGTACTGCTTGATTTTTTCATTCCAATCACGGTTAATCAAGGTCTGACGGACAATTCGAATCTGATCCATGTATTGCTTACCAGAGTTGTCATGATTGGTATCTACAATGATAAAAGGATTTTCCAAGCCCATTTTCTCATACTGGGCAATGGTATCCATCAAATTATCATAGTAGTAGTTAGGAATATTCTTACCATACTCATTAATTGCTCCACGAAGAATGGCGTGCGAAAGAGGATTACCAGTTGTTTCCACTTCTTTTCCTAGAAAAAGGAAGCTTTGTTTATTTTGAGCGGCATAAATTCCATTAAACATAACATTAAGATTTCCAGAGGTTGGATTTTTAAACCCAGTCGCAAAATCTGCCCCACTTGCCACAAAGCGATGTTGCTGGTCTTCAACCGAACGGGCACCAACCGCCATGTAAGAAATCAAATCATCCACAAGCGGTAGATTTTCAGGATAAAGCATTTCATCAGCTGTTGTCATACCTGTTTCTGTGATAACACGATAATGAAGATGGCGAACGGCTTTGATTCCATTGATAAGACTAGGCGCTTCTGTCGCATTAGGCTGGTGAATCAAGCCCTTATAGCCATCTCCGTTAGTACGAGGTTTGGCAGTGTAAACACGCATAACCATAAAGATACGGTCTGCCACTTCTTCTTGCAAAGCTGCCAAACGTTTAGCGTACTCAAGGACAGCTTCTTCATTGTCAGATGAGCATGGCCCGATTACCAAGAGAATCCGTTGGTCTTCTCCACGTATAATGGCTTCTAGCTCTTTATCGCGCTGTGATTTTCTCTCCAAAGCTTGACCTTCTAATTTTGATAAGGCACGAACTTCTTCAATATTAATTTTAGGACTTTTTGCTGTAAATACCATAACTCATCTCCTTATAAATCAAACGGATACCAAGTAAAAATTTACTTTTCACAAGGTATCCGCCTCTAAACTATCTCATTTTATTGTCTTTTACCGTGACAGTTTTTAAACTTCTTACCAGAACCACATGGGCAAAGTTCATTCCGTCCAATCTGACTCAAATCCAAATCTTCTGGTATATTTGCTTGGTGGGCAGCGATATTGCGGGTCGCTGTTGTACTGATATGGTGTTCTGCTTGTGGTCTTTCTTGTTCATGAATTTGGGCTTTCATCATCAAACGTGTCACATCAAACTCAATCGAACCAATCATATCATTAAACATACGGAAACCTTCTGCCTGATACTCAACAACAGGGTTGTTCTGAGCATAACCACGAAGTCCAACCGCATTACGCAATTGATCGAGGGCATCGATATGATCTGTCCACTTGTTATCTACCACTCGTAGAATCAAGACTTTTTGGAATTCTTTAACTGCTTCTTCATCACGTAGTTTTGAAACCTGACTATCATAAACTTGCAAGGCACGTTGGAAGAGTTCTTCCTTAATAGCCTTATCAGACAAGCCTGACAAGTCTTCGATTGCAATCGAATCTTCAGGAAGCAAGTTGTACTTAGCAAAGTTCAAAATTGCTTCTAGTTTTTCATCTTGTTTGGCACGCGCATGACCATCAACGACACGATCAATTGTACGTTTGATCATAGCCTGAATTTCGGGTGCCAAGTCACGGTCTGCAGTGATGACATCGTAACGTTGAGCGTAGATAATCTCACGTTGTTCACGCATGACATCGTCGTATTGAAGGACTTGTTTACGAGTATCGTAGTTATTTCCTTCGACACGTTTTTGTGCTGCTTCAACCTGACGCGTCAACATACGAGACTCAATGGCCTCTTCAGACATGTTGAGACGTTCAAAGATTCCCTTCAAGCGTTCAGAACCAAAACGTTTCATCAAGTCATCTTCAAGAGATAGGTAGAATTGTGACTCACCTGGGTCTCCTTGACGACCTGAACGTCCACGAAGCTGATTATCGATACGACGGCTTTCATGGCGTTCTGTACCAATCACACAAAGTCCACCCAATTCGCGAACTCCTTCACCAAGCTTGATGTCGGTACCACGACCGGCCATGTTGGTTGCGATAGTAACAGCACCACGTTGACCAGCATTCATGATGATTTGGGCTTCTTTATAGTGGTTTTTGGCATTTAAGACTTCGTGAGGAACGCCAGCTGCGACTAATTTCTTAGAAATGTAGTCACTAGTTTCAACCGCTACTGTACCAACCAAGACAGGCTGACCTTTTTGGTAACGAGCCTTAACGTCTTCGACAACCGCCTTAAACTTAGCCTCGATACTTGCATAAAGAAGGTCTGAGTGGTCAATACGTTGAACAGGACGGTTTGTTGGGATTGGAATAACACGAATGTTGTAAATTTCACGGAATTCTTCTTCCTCGGTCTTACCTGTACCCGTCATTCCAGACAATTTCTTGTACATACGGAAAAGGTTTTGGTAAGTGATTGAGGCAGATGTCTTAGTTTCATCCTGGATTGGCACACCTTCTTTGGCTTCAATGGCTTGGTGCAATCCATCAGAATAACGACGACCTTCCATGGTACGACCTGTAAATTGGTCAACGATCAAGATTTCTTGCTCTTCGCTCACCACGTAGTCAATATCGAGAAGCATGATATAGTTAGCACGAAGGGCGTTATCGATAAAGTGAGTCAGAGCTACGTTTTCGATGTCATAGAGATTGTCAAGTTTGAAGTAGCTTTCAGCCTTGTCAATCCCTGAATCAGACAAACCAATAGTCTTAGACTGCACATCGATGATGTAGTCGTCTTTGTCCAACGATTTTACATAGTGGTCTGCCATGTGGTAGAGCTGACTGGTTTCAACTGCATTAGCACCTGATACGATCAAAGGTGTACGCGCCTCGTCAATCAAGATAGAGTCAACCTCATCGACCAAGGCATAGTTAAGCGGGCGTTGTACCATGTTTTCAGCACGGACGACCATATTATCACGAAGGTAGTCAAATCCGATTTCTGAGTTGGTTGAGTAAGTGATATCACACTCATAGGCTTCTTTTTTCTCCATTGGAGATTTGGCAGCCAAGTTAATCCCTACTGACAAGCCAAGCCATGAGTACAATTCACCCATCTCAGTCGCGTCACGCTCTGATAGGTATTCATTGACCGTAACTACGTGGACCCCTTTACCTGAAAGAGCATTGAGGTATACTGGCATGGTCGCAGTCAAGGTTTTTCCTTCCCCTGTACGCATCTCTGGCACGTCACCATGGTGAAGAACGATTCCCCCCATGACCTGAACCTTATATGGGAAGAGGCCTAGGACACGTTTGGCACCCTCACGGACAACCGCAAATGCTTCATAAAGCAGTGAATCCAGTGATTCTCCATTTTGATAACGTTCTTTAAATTCAACTGTTTTTGCTTTTAGTTGGTCGTCAGTCAAAGCAGCCATTTGGTCTTCGTATTTGAAAACCTTGTCAGCCATCTTTTCCAGACGACGGATTTCTCCTTTATCATTTTCGATAATTGTTTTTAAAATATTAGCCATGTTTTTCCTTACTTTAAATTCCGAATATTTTAGAATGTTCTTTTAATTTTAGCACAATTACTGATTATTTTCAAGGAAGAATCCCCATTTTGAAAAGGAAAAAGAGGCTAGTTTCCAAGCTAACCTCTCTGACTTTTATGATACTTTAATTGCCAAAAATCGGCAAAATCGCAAATAGGATAAATAGATTAATCCAAAGAGAAAAACAGCAGATCAATCCAAAAACAAAGAGACTGACTTTCTTGGACAGCAAGGCCATCAAAATAGACAGAATACCAAAAACTAGTAAAACTTTCTGCATGATTAAGAGATTGATAGATATTCCCAGAACTGGTTTATCCCAAGGAAGAAAGAAGAAAGCAATCCAGATCAACAGAACTAAACCAATATAGACCTTAGAATAGCGTGTAATAAATGATTTTAGATGTGCCATAAGCTACCTCCTATCAATAAAAACCATATAAATCAATGCCTTCCACCGTTAGACTCCCCTAGTTCTCGTCTCAAGCGAAACATGTTTTTGAAAAAGATATAGTCTAACCAGTCACTGCCTAGAGATAAGACTATCAAAAGCAACCAAACACCCCAAGTACTAGCATCTGATACATAATTTAGAACAAAAGGGAAAAATAAGAATGAAAAAATTGTCATATCCAAGCTAAACAGAGCTAAAAGGGAAATATAAATCCAGTAGAAATAGTAGATAATGGGGAAAAACTTACTGTTTCTATCAGCTTTATCTATCCAATAAAAAAAGTAAAAGCAGGGAAATAAGAGTATCAAATGAAACCAATTAAACGACAGTTTCATCATCGACACCTCCTCTTTAAAATTGTTTTCTTTAGTTTCATTCTATTAAATGTTCTTACCAATATAACTCAATGCTTGCCACCTTTTGACTCCCCGAGTTCTCGTCTCAAGCGAAGCATTTTTTTGAAACAGAAATAAGTTAACCTATTCATACCAATAGCTAGCAGAATAAAAAGAAACCAAATGCCCCATAACTTGATATCTGTCACATTTCTCAAGACGATATTGAAAAACAGAACTGAAATAACTGTCCAAGCAAGGCTAAAAAGAGCATAGAGGGTGATGTAAATCCAGTAAAAATAGTAAAAAAATGGGAAAATTTTACTATCTCTATTATCCTTGTCAATCCAGCTGAAAAAGTAAATACAGGGGAATATGAGCAAGAATTTAAACAAATGTTCCATCATCAACACCTCTTTTTGATAGCGCTTTCTTCAACTTCATTTTATCAAAAAAATCTGGAAATGTCATTCCAGATTCTACTTTTTTATTTGCGTTTTCTTGCGATGAGATGGATTGGAGTCCCCTCAAAAACAAAGGCCTTGCGAATTTGATTTTCCAAGAAACGCAGGTAAGAAAAGTGCATGAGTTCTTCTTCGTTGACAAAGATAACAAAGGTCGGTGGTTTGGTTGCCACTTGGGTCGCATAGAAAATCTTAAGTCGTTTCCCTTTGTCTGTCGGTGTTGGGTTAATGGCAATGGCATCCATAATCACATCGTTCAAGACAGCTGATGGAATACGTGTGTTTTGACTTTCACTGATTTGCTTGATCATCTCAGGCAGTTTGTGGAGACGTTGCTTGGTCAAAGCAGATACAAAGATAATCGGTGCGTAAGGCAAGTATTGGAACTGCTCACGGATATCTTCTTCCCAGTTTTTCATAGTGTGGTTGTCTTTTTCAAGCGTATCCCACTTGTTGACCACGATAATCATCCCTTTACCAGCTTCATGGGCAAATCCTGCGATACGCTTGTCGTATTCACGAATGCCTTCTTCCGCATTAATGACCATTAAGACCACATCTGAACGGTCAATAGCACGCATGGCACGCATGACAGAATATTTCTCGGTATTTTCATAAACCTTACCAGACTTACGCATACCAGCCGTATCAATCATGGTAAACTCTTGACCATCTGTATCTGTAAAGTGGGTATCAATGGCATCACGTGTTGTTCCAGCAACAGGACTAGCAATAACACGGTCTTCTCCCAAAATAGCGTTAATCAAGCTTGATTTTCCGACGTTAGGACGACCAATCAAGCTAAACTTAATGACATCTGGGTTTTCTTCTTCATATTCATTTGGAAGATTTTCTACGATGGCATCTAGCACATCCCCTGTACCGATACCATGGACAGATGAGATAGGCAGTGGTTCACCCAAACCGAGAGCATAGAAATCATAGATATCATTTCGCATCTCAGGGTTGTCCACCTTGTTAACCGCGAGGATAACTGGTTTGTGGGTCTTATAAAGTTTACGGGCTACGTATTCGTCTGCATCGGTAATCCCTTCCTTACCAGACACGACAAAGACGATAACATCGGCTTCTTCCATGGCAATTTCTGCCTGGTGCTTGATTTGTTCCATGAAAGGAGCATCGACATCATCGATTCCTCCTGTATCAATCATGCTAAAGGAACGATTGAGCCACTCACCCGTTGCATAGATACGGTCACGTGTCACTCCTTCGACGTCTTCTACAATGGAGATTCGCTCACCAGCGATCCGATTAAATAGGGTTGATTTCCCAACATTGGGACGTCCTACAATGGCAATAGTTGGTAGGGCCATAATTTCTCACTTTCTACAATAACTTCTTCTGTTCAAGATTTTTTTCTAGTTGAGCTTGGTTCAGCTTGACCAAACTGTTCCGCTAGGCGCTGACTCCAGCTTGTGGTCGCACGCGCCCCAGCATAGTCCGCCTGTACACGATCATAAGCTTCAATCACATCAACTGTTTGTTCCTGATATTCTTCCTCAAAGACAACATTCTCTAGTGGCAGTCTTGGTTTCACATCATGATTTTGATTTGGCACACCCAGTGCCATCCCAAAGACAGGATAGGTGTAGTCAGGCAGGTTAAAAAGCTCTGCCACTTCTTCTGACTTGTACCGCACCAAGCCAATAATGACACCACCATAGCCCAAGCTTTCAGCTGCCAGCAAGGCATTCTGTCCAGCAAGAGCCGCATCGACCGAACTAATCAAGAGGCCTTCCACACCTTGAGGTTGGAAGGTGTCGGTATGGAGTCGTGCTCCCTTTTCTGCTCGGTTCAAATCTCCGACAAAGAGAAGGAAAACAGCTGACTGGCGAATGGCTTCTTGAGGCACCAATTCATACAAGGTATCTTTCTTTTCTTGACTTCGTACCACAATCACAGAGTAGGATTGGAAATTCTTCCAAGACGAGGCCATCTGGGCTGCTGTCAGGATTTCAGTCAAGTCTTCCTGAGGAAGAGCTTGCTCCTTAAATCTGCGCACTGAAGTGTGAGCCTTCATTAATTTGATTGTTTCTGTCATCGACGGTTTACTCCTTCTAAACGAGTCTCCTCAGCCAAATAACGGATGCGTTCCATGACCCTTCTAGCTTCCCAGGTTTCGTCATTTCCATGCTTCCCTTTAGCGAAATGCTGCTCCAAATCATCAAAGTTGAAGTTGGATGTGAAAAAGGTCGGTAAATCTTCCTGCATACGGTATTGGAGAATGACCTGCAGGATTTCGTCACGCACCCAAGCTGTTGATTGCTCGGCACCAATGTCATCTAAAATCAGGACTTCAGAAAGCTTAATCTCATCCACTAAGGTCTTAACATTACCATCACCGATAGCATTTTTGACATCAATGACAAAGCTAGGATAGTGGAGGAGAGTTGATGAAACACCACGTTTTTCTGACAAATCATGGGCCAAGGCAGCCACCATGAAACTTTTGCCCACACCAAAATCTCCATATAGGTAAAGACCTTTTCGAATAGCTGGATATTGCTCCACAAAGGCTAATAGCTTTTCAAAAACTGGCAAGCGCCCCAAATCATCTAAATCTACTTGAGCCAAACTAGCTTTCCTGAGACTGGCTGGCAGATTGATTAACTTGAGACGGTTCTTAATAGCCGCTTCTTTTTCCGCTGCGATTAGTTCAGGAGTTTCTTCATAAGAAACGTCCGCATAACCATGATTCATAACCAAAATCGGCTTGTAGCCTTTGGCAATATAATCCGTATCACCACGGAGAAACTTGTCGCGCTCGGTGATGTACTGATTAAACTTGGAGATACTGCGATTTAATTCCTCTGGAGTCAAGGATTCTTGCTGGATAAAGGCCGCAACATCAGGGTCCTTCATGATTTTCTGGACCAAATCTTGATAATGAAAACGGCTAGGTTGACGTTTGAGTACGTCTCCGACACTTTCCATCTAATCTCCTCCTTTTTCTAATCGAGCTAATAGTTCTTGTTTCTTACGTTCTAATTCCAGACGAGTTTCCTCGCTGGTTTCATTCTTATAATCTGGATTGCTCCACTTGGGTACATTGGACTTGGTAGGACTGGGTTTACTGCCTTTTTGAGCCTGACTCTTTTGCCCACGTTCACGGATTCGCAAGACTGCTTCTTCTGCCGAATGAATCTTTTGATAGGCATAGTCATTGGCTACCTTCATGGCATATTTCTCATTGATATTTGCTGAATCCACCTTATTAAAGGTCAACAAGAGAATGATATTGATGACTTCGTCCAGCAAGCCCATGCCAGCCATCTGTTGCAAGAGTTCTCTTTCTGTTTGGGTGATGGTCCCCTTGCGTGTTTGCTTGATTTCTGCCAAGAACTGCAAGACCGTTTTACTTTTGGCTTCCTTGATAATGGTCGTTTCCTTAGGACTAAAGTCAGAAGAAACAGGTTTTTGAGCAATTTTTTCCCGCATGCGTTTGGTTGAAATAACCTGGGAAACAGCTGTTGACTTAGCCAGCTGATAGGTCTCAAACCAAGTCCATTTCTTCTCCTCGGCAATGGCAAAGAGGTTTAAGACGTCGGACTGCTCATCCGCAAAACGAAGTCCGTCTCGAGCCATCAGCTGACGAAAATGGTCCAAGTCAAAATCGTTGGCCACTTTCTTCTTAAGACCAAGGTCTTCTTGATTGCCTAGTTCTGCCAAATCTGGAAAGACTTGATTGAGCGAGACAGGTATTTCTTCACCGTCAGCACTTTCAACTTTTAAATCCTCCACAGCTGCATCGCCAATCTTCTTCTCCAAAAGTCTGCGATAAACAGGATGTTCCAAGAAGTCCTGACTAGATAGAGGGGAATGAAGGGCTAGCTGATAAACGTCCCCCTTTTGATAGAGGGTCAAGAGATTGAAAGCAGATAGGATTTTCAAGGATTTTAAAAGTCTATCCATCCCAAAGTTGAGATGGTTAAGAATGCTTGAAAAAAGATATTCCTTTCTACCATTATCCCAAAAACTAATCGTATAAAGATAAAGGCTCAGTGCCTCCTGACCGATAATCGGGAGGTAGCACTGTACCAGAGATGAGGTATCTTGCGACACCCGATTATTCTTTAGATAAGAAAAACGGTCAATTGGCTTCATTTATCTTTCCTTTTTCTTTTTTGAGGACTGGGTGATTTGTTGGAGCAGGCTCTCTAACTCACTGACATCCTTAAAACTACGATAGACACTGGCAAAACGCACATAGGTAATCTCGTCCAGTTCAGCCAACTCCTCCATGACGAGTGAACCAATGTCCTCACTTTGAATTTCATTTTCATTTCGACCACGGAGTTTCTGTTCGATACGATTGACTACCATGTTAATTTCATCACTTGACACAGGACGTTTCTGGGCTGAGCGGATAATCCCATTAAAGATTTTATCTCTGGAGAATTGTTCCCGTGTGCCATCTTTTTTAACAACCACTAAGGTTCTTTCTTCTACTCGTTCGTAGGTTGTAAAACGGTGCTGGCATTCGTCGCACTCACGTCTTCTACGAATGGTGTTCCCTTCTTCTGCTTGGCGACTATCGATAACACTTGACTTGGTAGCCCCACATTTTGGACAACGCATCCTTTCCCTCCTTATCGTTTTCTTTTCATTATACCATTTTTTAAGCGATTCCCAAAACAATTCTTCTTTTTGCTTGACATTGCTTGACAAGTTTTTTGTTTTGTTGTATTATTTAATTAAGACAAAAGGATAAAAGAAAGGAGACCAAGATGTCCTGGACATTTGACAACAAAAAACCCATTTATTTACAGATTATGGAGAAAATCAAGCTTCAGATTGTTTCCCATACACTGGAACCCAATCAACAACTTCC
This sequence comes from Streptococcus mitis, assembly GCF_047463435.1. GTDB lineage: Bacteria > Bacillota > Bacilli > Lactobacillales > Streptococcaceae > Streptococcus > Streptococcus mitis_DS. Next base: position 96,853 of record NZ_JASHDW010000003.1, read on the forward strand.
AACCGTGAGGGAGCTGGCGAGCGAGGCTGGTGTCAATCCAAACACCATCCAAAGAGCCTTGTCAGACCTCGAACGAGAAGGATTTGTCTACAGCAAGCGCACAACTGGACGATTTGTGACTGAGGATAAGGAGCTAATCGCCCAATCACGCAAACAATTATCGGAAGAAGAATTGGAACACTTCGTTTCCTCCATGACCCATTTTGGCTATGAAAAAGAAGAACTACCATGCGTAGTCGGCGATTATATTAAAGGAGTTTAAGCCTATGTCATTACTAGCATTTGAAAATGTATCCAAATCTTATGGAGCAACCCCAGCCCTTGAAAATGTTTCTCTTGACATCCCAGCTGGAAAAATTGTTGGTCTCCTTGGGCCAAACGGCTCAGGAAAAACAACCCTGATTAAACTAATCAATGGCCTCTTGCAACCAGATCAAGGACGTGTCCTCATCAACGACATGGACCCAAGTCCAGCAACCAAGGCCATCGTAGCTTATTTGCCGGATACGACCTATCTCAATGAACAAATGAAGGTCAAAGAAGCCCTAACCTACTTCAAGACCTTCTATAAAGATTTCAATCTTGAACGTGCCCATCATCTACTTGCAGACCTAGGTATTGATGAAAATAGTCGTCTCAAGAAATTATCAAAAGGAAACAAGGAAAAGGTACAACTGATTTTGGTTATGAGCCGTGATGCCCGCCTCTACGTTCTGGACGAACCCATTGGTGGGGTGGATCCAGCAGCCCGTGAGTATATCCTCAATACTATTATCAACAACTACTCCCCAACTTCTACCGTTTTGATTTCTACCCACTTGATTTCTGATATCGAGCCAATCTTAGATGAAATTGTCTTCCTAAAAGACGGAAAAGTCGTCCGTCAAGGAAATGTAGATGATATTCGCTATGAGTCAGGTGAATCCATTGACCAACTCTTCCGTCAGGAATTTAAGGCCTAAGCAAAGGAGATTATTATGTTTTGGAATTTAGTTCGCTACGAATTTAAAAATGTTAACAAGTGGTATTTAGCTCTTTATGGTGCTGTTCTCTTCCTCTCTGTTCTTATTGGAATTCAGACACAATCCTTAATCAAACTACCTGAAAAAAATCTATCTGTTCTACTTTTTTTTCTATCTACTGTCTTTGGTGGTTTGATGGTTACACTTGTGATTTCAACTATCTTCTTGATTATTAAACGATTCAAAGGAAGTGTCTATGACCGACAAGGATATCTGACTTTAACCTTGCCAGTTTCTGAACACCATATCATCACAGCCAAACTAATCGGTGCCTTTATCTGGTCGTTGATTAGCACTGCTGTCTTACTCCTATGTGTCTATATTATCTTATTATCAACAAATTCTGATGCAGTTCAACTTTCTACTCTTCTGTCATTTGTTGCAGAACATTTTACCGGCTTTAGTCTTACTGTCTTATCCTTCCTACTAAATACCATTTCTGGAATCCTCTGCATCTACTTGGCTATTTCCATTGGACAGCTTTTCAACGAATACCGTACCGCACTCGCTGTTGTAGCCTACATTGGGATCCAAATCGTCATAGGATTTATTGGAGTTTTCTTCAATACCAGTACTAACTTCTATATTAATTCACTTGCAGGATTTAATGATAATTTCTATATGGGAGCAAGCATAGGCATTGTTGAAGAACTCATTTTCATAGCTATCTTTTACCTCGGAACCTACTACATCTTGAGAAACAAGGTTAATTTGCAATAATTTTAAAGTCTAGCGGCAATAACTCGCTAGACTTTTTTCGTTCTCAGGACTTACATTTTTAATATGAAGTATTTAATAAAAAGGAGTATAATAACTTTAAAATTGATTACATGTATATCGATAAGGAGGGCAACTCTTTATGCTGAAAAGATTTGTTACTAAGAAACACCTCGTACTTTACTTCTTTTCTATTGCCATTACTTGGCTGGAAGCAATTATCACGCCAGCCCTTGTTCAGAATATTGTTGCTAGTTTTACCAATCAAGAACTAGGCATTCTTTGGAAAGTATTAATTCTAGGAATCCTTGGAAACCTCATCCTCTTACTAGGCTTAGCTGGGAAACGCTATTACTACGCCCGTTTGATTACTGATTTCAAATATGGAATCAAGAGTGCTATTTTCAAGCGATTTTTAAACAGTTATGAGATTGATGAAAAGGATATTTTGTCTGACCTAGAAAACGACGTCAAGCAACTAGAAGAAAGCTATATTGAGCCAACGGTCATCATCATTTCTTCTCTTGGCTTCACAACTGTGTCCATTCTCTATGCCCTATGGACCAATTTTTACTTGGGCTTGATTTTCATCCTCTTCTACTCCTTTCCTGTACTCTGCAGTGCTATCGGATCAAAGCGCTTGGATTCACTTTCTGAAAAGCGGTCCACTGTTAACCAGAGCTACTTAGCAAGCTTGACAAATTTTATTGGTGGTAGCCAACAAATTCGCCATTATCAGGGGCAAGACTACTTTTTTGCTCGCTATCAAAAGCAATTACAAACCAGTCTGGAGGTCGAAATCAACTATGAAAAGCAACGAACTTTAAACAGTCTCTTGATCAATAGCATCGATGCCTTTTGTTCTGTCACACCAATCGTCATCGGTGGCTTTATGACCTACTATAATTATTTAGATGCGGCGAGTTTTGTGGCCATCTATCTGGTTTCCCATAATATCGGCTATCAATTTCAAGAGCTAGCCTACTTTACCAACACCCGAAAAGCGAATCGAACTCTTCTCAATAAATACCAAAAACTTTTGGGCCAGTCTAACTTCATCTCTCCTAGAACCATCAGAAACATTTTCCCTATCCAACTTGATACCATCTCCCTTGAAAAAGATGGGAATAGCCTCCTGTCTCCGATTTCCATGCACATCAAGCAAGGAGAAAAAATTGCCATTATCGGGGAAAGTGGCTCTGGTAAAACAACCCTGCTCAATATCATTCATGGAGAAGAGACACCAACAAGTGGTCAGATTAGCTTTGCTGGTCAAAACCTGTCACGTAAAGAAATCACAAGCTTTAGTTCCTATATCCTCCAAGATAGCCATTACTTTGACACGCTATCTCTGGAAGACAATATCCTTCTGGGACTGGATAAAAAGGAGGAAAGGCTAAATCATATCCTCAAGACAACTGGTTTAGAACATTTGAAAAATCGAACGCTCAGCAATGATAGTCTGTCTGGTGGCGAGAAACAACGCCTAGAAATCGCTCGCGCCCTCTACCATGATAGCCAACTCATCTTAGCAGATGAGATTAAGGCCAATCTTGACTTGGAAAATAGCAGAAAGATTAGTGACTTGCTCTTCTCCCTACCTCAAACAGTCATTGAAGTCATTCACCACTACACTGAAGAAGACTTAAAACACTATGACCAAGTCATTCACTTAAGCAAAGAAAAGTAATAGTCTATAACATACGATTTGAAAAAGCAAGGAACCCGAATTCCTTGCTTTTTAACTCAATATCAAACTGGCTACGATAGGGCTGACAAAGACATAGAGAATACCGGTAACACCGATAGCCAAACCACCCATGGCTCCTGCTACAGAGCCGTATCGAAAGGCTGTTCCTGTTCCGACTGCATGCCCTGTTCCTCCGAGGGAAAGCCCGACTGCTACTGGATCGTCAATTTTCATCCACTTCAAAAGGGTTGGGCCGATAACACTAGTCAAAATTCCAGTTGCCACTACGACAACCAAGGTCACGGTGGTCAAGCCTTGCAATTTTTCTGTAATTCCCACTGCCATAGCGGTTGTCACTGACTTAGGAAAGAGAGAAATGGCTAGGAAAAAGTCCATGCCAAAGATTTTAGCCACAAGAGCTGTGAAAGAGGTATTGACCACTACCGCTAACAAACTACCAAAGAGAATACTCCGAGCATGATGCTTCATCAAGTGAAAACTCTTATAAAGCGGAATCCCTAGAGCCACTGTCGATGGGACAATCAAGTTATTCAGATAAACTCCACCTTGATAGTAATCTTGGTAAGAAATCCCCGTCACCTTTAGAAAGATGATAATGAAAACAGCTGACAAAAGCAGAGGAGTTGTCAATGGATGGGGAAAACGTCTATAAATCAGCATTCCCACTAGATAAGCTAAGATAGACAGGGCAAGCCCAAACAGGGGATTGGAAACAAATTCACTCATTTGGCATCTCCTTTCTCATAATCTCCCTCAAACCGTCGTTTGATAAACTGAACAACCAAGGCAATGAGGATAATGTTGATAACAGCCGCAAAAAAGACAATCAAAACAATGGGCAAGAGATAGGGAGCAATCACATCAAACTTTTCCATGATTCCCACTGCTGGCGGCAAAAAGAGAATGGTCATATTGGCCAGCAAGAAATTTCCCACCATGTTGACATGTCTGGTTCTCAGCCACTTGAACTGTAAGGCTAAAAACAAAATAATTAAACCGATAATACTGCCTGGGATGGGCAAATGAAAGAAACTGGAAATTCCCTCTCCGATTAGAGAAATCACAAAGAGAATCATTAATTGAACATATAATTTCATCCTAAACTCCACGAAATAGACTTCTTGCATACCAGTTTACTCTTTTTTCAGAAAATTTCAAGGAAATGCACAAGAGTTGATGAAAATTAGAGAGGAAAGGGGATACAGGCAATTACAGACTAGTGAAAACAGGCCTAATTTAGGATAAAAGATTTCAGCGTCCTTCTTGCCAGCCTTCTTGAAAAGTAGTATAATCATTGCATGCGCAATCATCTTGTGATGCAGAGACTGTTCGTGAATGGACATTCTTCTATGTTATAACTTTAAAAAGAAAGGAGATACTATGACCTACTTGGAAAAATGGTTTGACTTCAATCGTCGTCAGAAAGAAATTGAAGGTCTCTTAGAAGAGACCATTGCCCAGCAGAGTGACCAAAGTCTGACCTTGAAAGAGTTTTACCTACTCTACTATCTGGACTTGGCCCAAGAAAAATCTCTACGACAGATTGATTTGCCTGATAAACTTCATCTGAGCCCGAGCGCTGTTTCTCGGATGGTGGCTCGCTTAGAAGCTAAAAATTGCGGTCTACTTAGTCGCAGGTGTTGCGATCAAGATAGGCGTTCTAGCTTTATCTGCCTGACAGGTGATGGTCAAAAGACACTGGCCTCGCTACAAAAGGCTGTCGAAGAAAGCTTGGAAACTAGTTTGGATTTCTTGATTTAAGATGATTTTAGAAAAAAGTTGCGTGCGCAATCATTTTTCTTGACATTCTCTTTTACAAGGAGTAAAATAAAGTCATCATTAAACAAAGGAGTTTTTAAAATGATTGAAATTACCTATCTAGATGCCAGCAAGAACGAAAGAACTGTGACTTTCGAGTCTTATGAAGATTTTGATCGTTCACAACAAGCTTGCCTTATCGGCGTCGCAGACTACTACCCAGTCCAAAAATTAACTTACAACGGTCATGATTTGGACTACCATGGGACTTATGGAGATGTCTTCTTCTATCTCATGAAACAAGATTTAAGCCAATATAACTAAAAAAGGAGAAATACAATGGCAAAAGCAATTACAGATGCAACATTCGAACAAGAAACAAAAGACGGTTTGGTCTTGGTAGACTTCTGGGCAACTTGGTGTGGTCCATGTCGTATGCAAGGTCCAATCTTGGATAAATTGTCTGAAGAACTTTCAGAAGATGTCTTGAAAATCGTTAAAATGGACGTTGATGAGAATCCAAACACAGCTCGTGCTTTTGGAATCATGTCTATCCCAACTCTTCTCTTCAAAAAAGACGGCCAAGTGGTGAAACAAGTTGCTGGTGTTCACACAGCAGAACAAATCAAGGCCATCGTTGCGGAATTGAGCTAATCACATTAGAGACCAAGTACTTTCTTTGGTCTCTTTTTTCTTGCCCTTTGCCATTTTTCAAAAAATATGCTAGACTGTAGGTAGAATATTACGATGTTTGGGACATGCCATCGCTAAAAAAAACCTCTACTTGGTATTTTTTAGCTCCCTCATGGGAGCTTTTTGCGTGCTCTGAACATTTCCCATTTTGGAAGGAGTACTATGAAACGTCAATCAGCCTTGGTCGTCTTTAGTGGCGGTCAAGATTCCACAACCTGCCTCTTCTGGGCCAAAGAACACTATGAAACAGTCGAAGCTGTCACCTTTGCCTACGGTCAACGTCATCATCTCGAAATTCAAGTTGCCCAAGAAATCGCTAAGGAACAAGGCATTCGTCATCACATCCTAGATATGTCTCTGCTGGGACAAATCACTGAAAATGCCCTGACTTCTGATATGGAGATTAAGCAAAAAGAGGGAGAGGTTCCCAATACCTTCGTTGATGGTCGCAACCACCTCTTTCTATCCTTTGCGGCAGTTCTTGCCAAACAACGTGGCATTAAAGACATCGTGACAGGTGTTTGCGAGACAGACTTCTCAGGCTACCCTGATTGTCGAGATGTCTTTGTCAAATCCCTCAATGTCACCCTCAACCTTGCCATGGATTACGACTTTGTTATCCAAACGCCTCTCATGTGGCTGGACAAGGCTGAAACTTGGGAGTTAGCCGATCAACTCGGTACCTTTGACTACGTTCGTGAAAAGACCTTAACCTGCTACAATGGAATTATCGGAAGCGGCTGTGGGGATTGCCCAGCCTGCCACCTACGTCAGCATGGTTTAGATGTCTATCTCTCACAGAAAGGAGAGGTCTAATGTTTTTTGCACCCAAAGAAATCAAACAAGAAACTGGGGAGTCTCTTGTCTACAATCCTCACAGAACCTTGGTATCAAAAGAGTTCACTTTCGATGCTGCCCACCACCTCTTTCACTATGAGGGGAAATGCAAATCCCTTCATGGCCACACCTATCATCTGCAGATTGCTGTCAGTGGATTTTTAGATGAACGTGGCATGACCTACGATTTCGGAGACATCAAAGCAATCTACAAGAACTACTTAGAACCCCACTTGGATCATCGCTATCTCAATGAAACTCTTCCCTATATGAACACGACTGCTGAAAATATGGTTTACTGGATTTTCCAAACCATGAGTCAAGAGTTACCTGATGAGCGTGGTCTTCGTTTGGAATACGTTCGCCTCTATGAAACTCCGACTTCCTTTGCAGAGTTTAGACGGGAGTGGTTAGATGACTAGGGAACGTGTCCTCAAACTACCAGTTCTGGAAATTTTTGGCCCTACCTTTCAAGGTGAAGGTCGTGCTATTGGGCAGAAAACCATGTTTGTCCGCACTGCCGGTTGCGACTACCACTGCGACTGGTGCGATTCTGCCTTTACTTGGGATGGTTCTGAAAAACCAACTCGCATGACAGCTGACGAAGTCATTGCTGAGTTGGATAAACTAGGGAACTACGACTATGTAACCCTGTCTGGCGGAAATCCCGCTATCCTAGCAGCCAACATGGCTGAACTGGTCACCAAGCTCAAGGAACGTGGTGTCACCCTTGCTGTTGAGACCCAAGGCTCTCGCTGGCAAAATTGGTTAAAAGATATCGACCAGGTTACTCTGAGTCCCAAACCTCCTTCATCCAAGATGGAAGTCAACTTTGAGACCCTGGACTTTATCGTTTCCCAACTGGATCCAGACAAGGTCACCTTTAAAATCCCTGTCTTTGATGATGCAGATTTAGCCTTTGCTAAAGGAATACAAGAACGCTACCAACCAGATGTCCTTTTCTTATCTGCTGGAAATCCTGAACCCAAGGCTACAGGAAATATTATCCAAGATCAACTGGACCGTCTCAAAGAACTCTGGGAACGCGTCGCTGCCGACGATAGCTGGGGCAATGTCCGCGTCCTTCCTCAACTGCATACCCTCCTCTACGATAATCAACGTGGTGTTTAAGATTAGAAAGAAAAAATCATGTCACAACAAGAAGAAATGAAAAACCTCAGCCTACTGGGCAACAAAGAAACCAACTACATCTTTGACTATCAACCAGATGTCCTCGAATCTTTTGACAATCGTCATGTGGAAAATGACTATTTCATCAAATTTAACTGTCCTGAATTTACCTCACTGTGTCCAATCACTGCTCAACCAGACTTTGCGACCATTTATATTTCCTACATTCCTGACAAGCTCTGTGTTGAGTCAAAATCCCTCAAACTCTACCTCTTTAGCTACCGAAACCACGGAGATTTCCACGAAAACTGTATCAACACCATCGGGAAAGACTTGGTCAACTTGCTAGACCCTCGCTATTTAGAAGTCTGGGGAAAATTCACTCCGCGCGGTGGCATCTCAATTGATCCCTACTACAACTACGGTAAGCCTGGAACTAAGTATGAAGGATTGGCAGAACAACGCCTCTTCCAACACGACCTCTATCCAGAGAAAATTGACAACCGCTAAACAGATAAGAAAAAGCCCTGTTCCTCAAATCGAGGAGCAAGGCTTTTTGAGTTTCAATTATTCTTCTGTTCCAAGGAAGTTTTTAGCAACAAGGGCTGCAAGAATCCCACCAACGATTGGAGCAAGGATGAAAATCCATACTTGTTGAAGGGCTGAGCCACCTACCAAGACAGCTGGTGCCAAGCTACGAGCTGGGTTTACTGAAAGTCCAGTAATGTTCAATCCAACAAGAATCATAGCCATCAATGACAAACCGATTACCAAACCAGCAATCGCGCCATTTCCTTTACTTTCTGAAGTAACAGTCATGATAACCAAAACAAACAAGAAAGTTGCGATGACTTCAAACAAGAAACCACCAAAGACAGTGACACCGTTTGCCAAGGCATTTTCACCAAGACTAGCAGTTGACATGCCTGAGTTAGACAAGAGGAAGAATACCGCAGCTGACGCAAGGAAAGCTCCAACTACTTGTCCAAGGATGTAGTTGACAAGTTCTTTTGATGACAAACGTTTGTTTACAAACATAGCAATCGAAACAGCTGGATTCAAGTGAGCACCTGAAATAGTTCCGATTGAGTAGGCTGCAACCACGATGGCTAAACCAAAGGCAAAGGCGATTCCAAGGTGACCTAGGCCATCAAGACCATTTCCAAAAACAACAGCTCCTGTTCCGACGAACACAAGCATGAACGTACCGATTAACTCAGCAACAAATTTTTTCATTTTCTTTCTCCTTTTTTCAAAAACTAGATACTAGTCTATCAAAAGAGGGAAAGGGTTTCAAGAAAATTGTTTGGAAATTTTCAGGATGAAATTCTATAAAAACGGTAGTGTTTATTTGAAACATTTTTTCTAAAGGTATATAATATCAACATAGTTCAGATATGTTGTTCAGTCCCTATTTTGAACTAATTTTACAACTTTACTGTTCTTTTATGAACGTTTGAATGGTATCGTGGATACCAAGGAGGAATCATATGTCTAAAGTTGCTATTGTCACAGGTGCAGGTCAAGGAATCGGTTTTGCAATCGCAAAACGATTGGTTCAAGATGGCTTTAAGGTAGGAGTCTTAGACTACAATCCCGAAACAGCTGAAAAGGCTGTTGCCGAATTATCAGCTGAGAATGCCTTCGCTGTCGTGGCCGATGTTTCGAAACAAGCCGAAGTTGCGCAGGCATTTCAAAAGGTTGTTGACCATTTTGGTGATTTGAATGTTGTTGTAAATAACGCTGGTGTTGCTCCAACTACTCCTCTTGATACAATTACTGAGGAACAATTTACACGCACTTTCGGTATCAACGTTGGTGGTGTCATTTGGGGTTCACAAGCTGCACAAGCGCAATTTAAAGCACTTGGCCACGGAGGTAAAATTATCAACGCAACCTCTCAAGCAGGTGTTGTTGGAAATCCAAACTTGACTGTTTATGGTGGAACAAAATTTGCTGTTCGAGGAATTACGCAAACATTAGCACGTGATCTAGCAGACTCAGGCATCACTGTTAACGCCTACGCACCAGGTATTGTGAAAACACCAATGATGTACGACATCGCTCATGAAGTTGGTAAAAATGCAGGAAAAGATGACGAGTGGGGTATGCAGACATTTGCAAAAGATATTACCCTAAAACGTCTATCTGAACCAGAAGATGTGGCTGCTGCCGTCAGCTTCCTTGCAGGACCAGATTCAAACTACATTACAGGACAAACCATTATCGTTGATGGTGGTATGCAATTCCATTAAGATACAGGAAAAGAGGTTGGAAAATGATTCAACCTCTTTTATTAGTTTTCATTATTAGTTAGGAGGATACAATAGAAACTCTTTCAATAAGTAATATTAGCTTATCCCTAGTATTGAAAAGACTGGATAGCTTCTTTCAACTCATCTTGTAAACTATTTCTCTGGTCAAGTTGGACATAGACTTCCAACATACAGGATCTGAAGTTGGAAAATTTATAAAAATCTTCCCTTTCTTCTATCGGAAAGTCAACAGTTTTTATCCAAGAAGCTACTTTCTCTTGCTCCAACTTCCCTTGTAAAATAGGTTCATAGATCACTCTTGCTAAACGCCAATCCTCATCATCTGTAAAGCGAATCGAAATTCTTTTAAATAGTTGGCCAAGTATCTCAAATACTTCATGAACTCTGGTTTTAGGAAAGTCTGGATGACAAACCACCTCTGTCAGTAAATCGGCTCCATGTGCAAAAGCATGAACCCAACCGTACTGACTTGAAAAACCCCTTGTATCCTTTTCTTTTGAAAGATAGTGCAAGCCTTGATTTAAAAGGACATTACGAATTTCTGCTTTTAATCCCTGATAAAAAATCGATTGCTGGTTGGTATCCGCAGACAAGAGATTTGCATAAATAAGCGCCCTAAAAGAACGTTCAAGTGTTGGCAGACCTACCTTATCAATTTCTTTATCTAGTCCTCCATCAGCTAAGACAACCTCAGCAATGAAATGAAATTGTTCCTGTGTAAATAGCTCTTCCTGAATCCCTCTAGCAAAGCTTGTAAAAACAAGGTCATCGCGAATTTCTGGAGAAGGATCTCCCAAATGATCAAGCAACCACTGGATTTCTTCCTCATGATAACTGGGTTTTTCTTCTGCTATTTTTCTAAGTAACTCTTGATACATGGGCAATACCTCTACATTTCTAGCAACTTGATATAATCTAGACCCCATTTCTCGACAGCATCTAAAACAACTCTGAATTCCTGCCCCATTTCAGTTAAGCTGTACTCAACTCGTGGTGGAACTTCGGCATAGACCTTTCGTTGAACAATCTTATCCTTTTCTAATTGACGGAGATGACGGGTCAAAATAGTTTGAGTAATCCCAGGCAATAATCTCTGCAATTCTTTAAATCGTTTGGTACCCGTACTCAACTGATAAATGATTACCAGTGCCCATTTCCCCGTTAAAACCCTCTGCGTTGTCGCAAATGGACAAATACCATACTCACTCACTTTATTTGTCATAAAATATCTTCTTTCTATTTTTTAAAAAAATTTATCTTTTAGTATCAATAATAGTACTACTTTTGATACTAGCTATCGAAAAAGTGTCTACTTGTTTTTTTGTTTGTAACTGTTACAATTATATCATAAAAAAGAAATGGAGAATAGATATGTCAGCAAACTTAGAAATTTTCAATGCTTATAACCAAGCTTTAATTGCTGGTGACTTTCCTGGTGTCTTTGAAACGATGGCAGACGATATTATCTGGCATCAACCTGGTACTCATAGTATATCTGGTACAGTTGTTGGTAAGGACAAGCTAGGAACTCACCTGGCTACATTTGCTGAGAAAACTAATGGAACCTTTAAGGTGATAACAAATTGGGTTTCTGACAATAAGGATTTAATCGCAGCCAATGTTACTTTTCTTGGAACACGTGCTGATGGTACTGAACTCAATATGAACGGGATTGACCTCTTCCGCATTGAAGACGGAAAAATCAAAGAAGTTTGGCTCTTCTCTTCAGATCAAGCTGAAGAAGATAGCTTTTGGGGATAATTTAAGAGGCCAGGACAAAAAATTTTGATTTTAGGAATTCTTTATTATAAATTTTTAAAATCGATAGATTAGATAAAAAAGCAAACAAAACAGAATTCTGAGTTTCAGATAACTCGTTTTGTTCGCTTTTTTTATTTAAGGTTAGACTTTTGTCCCAGACTCTTTTAATTTACTCTCCCAACTGGGCACTGTAGGCGATAATCTGGTCAACCGTGTCTGACAAAAATTGAATGGTATCACGGAGTGGTTTATCTGTTGAAATATCAGCTCCGATAATCATAGCTGACTCAAGCGGTGTCTTGCTTCCACCTGATTTGAGGAGATTAAGCCAGTCTTCAGCTCCATTCTCAGAGTTTTTAAGATGGAGGTAACCAGCTGTCGAGATGACTAGTCCTGCCGAGTAGGTGTAACTATATAAGCCCATGTAATAGTGAGCTTGGCGCATCCAAGTCAAAGCTGCATCATCATCGATTTCAATGGCATCTCCCCAGAAATCCGTCAAAACTTCCCTCATAATGCTGTTGAGCTTGCTTGCTCCAAAGGTCTCCCCTTCTTCAATCAATGTATACACCTTACGCTGGAAGGCTGCTTCCAAGAGGTGGGTAATAAAGTTATGGAAGTAGGTGTCTGTCAAGCGGTGAGCAAGAGCGAAGCGTTTTTGACGAGGGTCGTCAGATTGGTGCTCCAAGTAATCACTGAGAAGCAATTCATTGAAAGTTGACGGCGCTTCGACATAGTAGGTCGACATGTGAGCATTGAAGTAACTCTGATGATTATCTGAAAAGATGAATTGACCAGAATGCCCGATTTCATGAATCAAGGTATAGACATCGCTCAAACGGCCTGTCCAGCTCATGAGGACATATGGATGAACGCGATATGGATCCGCCGCATAACCACCAGAATCCTTGCCACTGTTGGCAGCAAAGTCCACCCAGCGCTCTTCTTGATAGCGAGCAACTTCCTGACAATATTCTTGTCCCAAAGGTTCTACCGACTTCATGACCAAATCATAGGCGTCGTCAATGGTCACTTCAGGATTGAGGGCACTATCCAAATCCAATTTCCAGTCTGCAAAAGTCATCTTTTCAAGACCATTTACCTTGGCAACATGCTTGAGGTATCTCTGAGCAACGGGTGCAAAATCCTTCATGATGAGGTCAATCTGGCGGTCAAACATGGCACGGTCCACTTCTTGTTCAGCTAGAAGATAGTCAAAAACTGATTCGTAGCCCTTCATATCTGCCAATAGTTTTTCAGACTTAACCTGAGCTAGATAGGCTGCAGCAGCCGTATTTTGGTGCTTACGAAGTCCCTCTGAGAAGGAACGGAAGGATTTCTCACGAACCTCAGCGTCCTCATGATTTTGGTAGAAATTCTCATAAGTAACAAAGCTGTTTTTGTAGGTCTTGCCATGAGCTTCAAAGTCAGCCATTTCAAAATCCCCAGCTCGCATCTTAGTGTAAATATCCTGCGGACTGTAGAAAACTTCACCAAGATTGGTCAAGGCCTTCTCCACATCAGCCCCTAAATAGTGGGCTTTTTTGATTTTGGCCTGACGAATGGCAGCTGTTAAATGTGGCAATTTACCCAAACGGTCTAAGACTTCCCCATCTGCTGCCACCAAGGCATCGTCAAAAAAGGTCAAGGCCACGCTGGCGTCTGTTTCAAATTCCATCCCAGCTTGGGCAATATTGGCAAATTCGTCATTGCTATAGTCTGTCGTCTGAGGCATGAATCCATAGTTACCAATATGGCTCATCTGAATGTAGATTTGTTCCAATTCTGCAAAGGCCTTCTCGAAATCCTCAAAAGTATGAAGATTACCTTTGTAATCACGGCTAAATTGATTGATGTCTTCTCGAGCCTTCTCGATTGCACGTAAGAAATCCTCACGGTCTTGGTATAGGGCTGTTAAATCCCAAAGTTCCTTCTCTGGAAATTCTGAACGGTGTTTTTGTTCCATTTTCTTCCTCTTATTTCTCTAATTCTAATAAAACACTAAGGGCTGATAAGGCATAAAGTGGTGCTGTTTCTGCTCGTAAAATACGAGGACCAAGACCTGCCAAGACTGCTCCCTTAGCTTCGAAACTCTCAATTTCTGCAGGTGAGAGACCACCTTCTGGACCAAAGATAAAGAGCAGTTTGGCTCCTTTTTCAAGACCAGCGACTGCTTGTAAAAGCGCAGCGGCTTCTCCTTCTTTGGCCGACTCTTCATAGGCTACTATGATAGAGTCAAACTGGTCTAGTTGAGCTAGAAAGTCTGATTTTTTCTCAAAAAGCTTGATACTTGGAACAACATTACGCTTACTTTGCTCTGCTGCTCCAAGGGCAATTTTTTCTAGTTTTTCAACCTTTTTACCCAATTTCTTGCCATCCCATTTGGCAACTGACCAATCGGCAGGAAAGGCCCAGATTTGACTGGCACCTAGTTCCGTCACTTTTTGCGTAATGAACTCCAGCTTGTCCCCCTTGGGAAATCCAGATGCAATGGTCACTTGAACGGGTAGTTCCACATTGTCAGCTAACTCTTCAACCAACTCAAACTGACGATTTTCTACATCCAGCACACGCGCCAAGCGCTTAATTCCATCATCAAAGACCAAAGTAACCCCATCATCTTCTTTCAAGCGCATAACCTGAAACATATGCTTGCTGGTTTCCTTGTCCTCGATGGTGACAGGAGAGACAGCACTGCCTTTGACAAAATACTGCTGCATGCTAGCCTCCAATCACACCGGAAATATCCTTGGTTTTCTTAAAGACACAGGCATTCCATTCCCCTTGAACCATGTGAGTTTCGAGGAAAAATCCAGCTGACTCAGCTGACTCTCGCACCATGTCCCACTTGTCCTTGATAATCCCACTCATGATGAGATAGCCTTCATCCTTGACCAAGCGGTAAGCATCCTCCGTCAGATGAATAAGGATATCCGCCAAGATATTAGCCACGATGACATCTGCTTCAATCTCAACACCCTTGAGCAAGTCTCCAGCAGCTACATGGATATTTTCCATACCAGGGTTGAGTTCAATATTTTCCTGAGCAACACGAACTGCCACATCATCTAGATCATAGGCGAAAATTTCCTTAGCACCAAGTAGCGAGCTAGCAATAGAGAGGACGCCTGATCCAGTCCCCACATCTAGCACTGTTTCCCCACCACGAAGAATCTGTTCCAAGGCAAAGAGGCTCATCTTAGTTGTTGGATGCGTCCCAGTACCAAACGCCATACCTGGATCCAGCTTGATAATCTTTTCTCCCGCAGTCGCCTCATAGTCTGTCCAAGACGGCACGATGGTCAAGTCATGAGTGATACGAGCGGGTTCATAGTATTTCTTCCAATTGTCAGCCCAATCTTCCTCAGCCAAGGCAGTTGTCCCCATCTTGACCTCTCCCAAATCCATAAAATCTGTCAATTCTGCTAAGCGAGCCTGCAAGTCCGCCTCAACCACTGCTACATCAACCGTGTCAGGGTAGTAGGCAGTCACTACAATTTCTTCTTGCTGCTCGACCTCTGGGAAAATCTCACCAAAGCGGTCAACATTTCCCACATAGTCCATGCTGTCTTCAATCGCAACACCTTGCGCTCCCAGCTCAATCAAGAGATTGGAAACCAACTCCTCTCCCTCACGCTTAACTGTAACTTTTAACTCTTGCCATGTTTCCATAATTAAGATACCAAGCCCGTAAAACACAAAGCCAAAATAGGAACTTCTCTGAAGACGCTTCTGTCTAAGAGAAGTTTATACTCAATGAAAATCAAAGAGCAAACTAGGAAACTAGCCGCAGGCTGTACTTGAGTACGGCAAGGCGACGCTGACGTGGTTTGAATTTGATTTTCGAAGAGTATTATCTTTTTGGCACAGTGTTTAGGGCGAGTTCAGTTTAGAAATTTAACTGAACCATCCTTTCTAATCACTTACTTTTAAATAATCTTTTAATCTCTCTTGCAACTGAGGCACAACTTGACTGGAACTAAGAAATTCCTCAACATTCACCAGCTGATAACCCTGTCCTTCATCACCAAAGGTGATATTGTCAAACTGTTCTTGACTTAGCTGACCAACCATAAAGACATAGTGCCGACCTTCATAGAGCATACTTGGATAAACCCTACTCCAAAGCAGACAATCATCAGTCAGATGAATTCCCAGTTCTTCATAAACTTCACGCGCCACGCACTCAAAAGGACTTTCATCGCCCTCACGTCCACCACCTGGCAGTTCCCACATATTGGGCCAGGGAATGCTCGCCTTATCATCGCGTAAGATAGTCAATAGCTTATCCCCACAAAATAAAGCAATCTTACAGCCTGTGAAATCAGAAATTTCTATTTCCATATTAGACTCCTTCGGTTAATTCCTTCTCCAGCTCGGCTAACCAGTTTTGATAATAGATTTTCTCATCCCGTAATATCCGGCTGCTATTCATTTTATGTCTAGCAATCTTCATAGCCTTGTGAGTTTGAACTACATCTTTCTTTACCTTAAATTGATACCAAGCTTGAATGACCTGCATATCTGCTGTTTTTAGAGATAAAAAGGATTTGACCCCTCGAATACTTGCATATTCTTCCGCTTTCTTATTATCTCCTTCTATCAGAGCAATTTGAAGAAGGTATAATTGAGAAATAGTTTTAGACATTGGATTATCTGTTTTCTCTAGCACAGACTGAAACTGTTGCTTTGCAAGCTCTATATTATCATCCAATATGAATACCAATCCCTGAAGAGTCTGAACACTTTCTGCAAAACTCCCTCTCACATCCTCATCAACAGGCATGATAAAGTCTTTTAAATCATATTCTTTAGGAGCTAGCAAGGTCTGAGCAGAATGCCTCAACATCAAGTAGGCGTATTTCGTATTTTCAGGGTGTTGTAGCAATTCCCAAATTTTTGCTCCATCGGTGATGCCGACTGGCAAAATGTTATTTAAGAAGAAAGAGAAATTAAGAAAAATCCAAGTTCCTGCAAAATACCATCTTCTTGTCAAAAATCCAAACACTATCGCCAATAATATCAAGCTGAGATGAACTATCAAGCCTCCTGAAAGCATCAGGATGATTCTTTGATCGCTTTCATCCTCTTTTAAACCAATGTATTGAGCACCAACATTTTTCAGAATGGCTGTTCTACTAAGATGAAACCTGCCTGACTTTTTGGTTAAAAGAAAGTTCCCTAATCCAAAAGCCACCAGACGATAGCCTGTCAGATAGCCACAAAAAGCATGTCCCATCTCATGAAGAATAAAGATTAAATACATGCTTAGAAGAGCGAAGGCATAACCAAAAGTAAAGACTAGAACTGCGGAATACCCCAACTCTGCAAATGCGATTGTTCCACAAGCACAAGCCAGCATAATAAAGACAACAGCTAGCACATAAACCAAATAAATCCCAATTTTCTTCATAAAATCTCCAACCAACTCCTAGTATCTCGGATAAGGATAAAATTCTCCTTCTTCCAAGCCAACTTTTCCTTCTTCAAAGACTTCTTGGTTCCATTCCATGACGAATTCTTCTGCTCCTGGGTCTTCCAAAAAGTCCATAAGGGCATCTAGTCCAACCTCGGCAGTATCTTTAAGGAATAGCGCAAAATAAGCTAAAAATTCGCGAGAAAAGCCTTTTTTAGGCAAGTAAGGGATGACAGTCAAATAGTCTTCCTCATTGACTGTTGATTTGGCAGGATTGTAAAAAAGCACTGCTTCTTCAAAGAGAATGTCATCTGATGAAACCTCTCCATCTTCATCCACCATCTCCACACCTGCAGCATTTTGCGCTTCCAATAGAAAACTCACTTCAACCGCGTGGTTACGCTTGTCCCAACTAATCTCAAAGTCAAAGGGAAAGTTCTTCTCCAACTCTTCCTCTAAAACATCTAAAAATCCATATGTTGCCATTTTGTCCTCTTTCTATGCGACTTTTAAATCGCCCCGATTGCTCGGAAATATGCTAAAATAGATACTACCATCTTACCACAAAATTATTTTATGTCCTAATTATACCATATTACCTCATTTAAACCCTTGGTATTAGTGATTTTCTTAAAAGTCTGATTTCTTTATTTTTCCTGAAAAATCAATATAAAAAGCCCTCAAAAGGGCTAAGAAACCTATAAAATCAATAGACAAGTAACCAGCACAATTAGGAGTGCTTTTTTTATTGACTATTCCCACGATATCACACTTAATCTTATGCTTGTATTTTCTTATCTGCAATAGCGTCTGTCAAAGTCTGAGAAAAGTTAAGTCCCATTTCTCGTCCCAACTTATCTGCCCATCTTGGTATGGTCAAGGTCTTTTTAATTGGTTCTTGACTTCCTAAGTACTCTGATACGTCAACAGACACCATAGAAATAAAAGATTTATCAAGGTCATAGGTTGACACGAAATCTTCATCATCTTTAAAAGGATCATTATCAATTAAAGACAAGCTATTGATATCTGATGGCTGGGGCAAATCTTCATCATTCTCTATCAAATCTGCAACAGTTATGCCTAACCACTCCGAACCCATAGCCAGAGCCTCAGAAATCCCCTCTCCTTGTGTAGCTGAGTATTCAAAATCCGGGAAATGAACAAAATAAGTCGCTTTTACACCATCTGTATCATCATAATAAAATAAAGCTGGATATGTCACTAACATTTCACTACCTCCATATCAAAAAGCAGGGGCTGAATTTCACAACCCAGCTTGCTTTCTTATCCCTCTTTCAGTGTACTTATTCAGTTCACCATGAGGAATTGTGATAGGTCTTTCCCCTTGCTTCTCCATTTTAATATGGGAACCTTTACCGCCTTTGGTTTTTATCCAACCATGAGCCGTAAGGAGTTTGACCATCTCTTTTTGTGTCATAGGCATAGCGCTTTTACCTCCTGACAACACCATTATAACACGTGCTACACGTATTGTAAAGGAGTGATACGTATTATTCTCTTATACCAAAAAGCTCTTAGATGTGGTTCTAAGGGTAGCCAATTTATTCATACCCATTTTTCTAATGAGTAGTAAATACTGCTTCTTTATCAAGCAATTCATCATCTGTATAGTCAATTGTAAAAGTATCTCGATTTAAGACAGACTGAGGCGGAGTTGAATGAATCATAGGAACACTGCGTACCCTATACTTTTTATATCCAATTTTTACAAACTGATACTCTTCGAAAATCAAATTCAAACCACGTCAACGTCGCCTTACCGTACTCAAGTACAGCCTACGGCTAGTTTCCTAGTTTGCTCTTTGATTTTCATTGAGTATGATTAACTCTCAAGTCTTCGAAATCAGGATTTTCAACAGTTATTACAAGAAGACGACTTACTACTTTAAAAACACCAATTATTCTATTTTTCATATTTTTCCAATTCATAATTATTTAGAATGAACTTCTTGGTAAGCAAAATCAAGTTTAGATTTAATGTTTTCGTACAAATCTAAAATTTCTTTTGGAGTATCTTCACGGAAGATAAATTTTCTTTTTCCTGAGATAGCTTTATCACTAAGAATCCAATGACGAATTTGTTTTGTAAAAATCAAAACTTCCTAACTTGGTAATTCCATTATTTCCACTCCTTATCACCTCTATTTTCATTATAGTTCATACAATGACATTTAGCAATATTATTTCTCAAGTCAGCACTTCCACTTCTTTAGGCTCAACTATCATATTTTGAGCTTTAAGGAAAATCAATTCTCTCATGCTGATGCCCCTCCTCATTAAATTAAATAGTCAAAAAGATTCTATCTCACACCCTGAATATTACAAAACCATTGAAATATCACAACTAATAGGCTAGAATGGACATAGTAAGATATATTAGATGAGTCATTCTACTCAAAAAATATGACACTAAAATCCACGCTAGAAAGGACTGCTATGCCAGACAATCTCGCGCTTCGCATGCGCCCTAAAACCATCGACCAGGTCATTGGTCAGGAACATCTGGTCGGACAAGGAAAAATCATCCGCCGCATGGTGGAAGCCAACCGCCTGTCTTCCATGATTCTTTATGGACCTCCTGGAATCGGCAAAACCAGTATTGCCTCTGCCATCGCTGGAACAACAAAGTATGCCTTTCGAACTTTCAATGCGACAGTTGATAGTAAAAAGCGACTGCAAGAAATCGCTGAGGAAGCAAAATTCTCTGGTGGTCTCGTCCTATTACTAGACGAGATTCACAGACTAGATAAAACCAAGCAAGACTTCCTCTTGCCTCTCTTGGAAAGTGGTCTGGTCATCATGATTGGCGCTACGACTGAAAATCCTTTCTTCTCTGTCACTCCTGCCATTCGTAGCCGTGTTCAAATTTTTGAGTTGGAACCTCTGTCTAACCAAGACGTCAAAGAGGCCCTGCAGATAGCTCTAAGTAACCCTGAGCGTGGTTTTGATTTTCCAGTAGAACTAGATGAGGATGCGCTGGATTTCATTGCTACCTCTACAAACGGAGACCTTCGCTCTGCCTTTAACTCACTGGACTTGGCTGTTCTTTCTACCCCTGAGAATGACGAGGACATCCGCCATATCACTCTAGACATCATGGAAAATAGCCTTCAGAGAAGCTACATTACCATGGATAAGGATGGGGATGGACATTATGACGTACTCTCAGCCCTGCAAAAGTCCATACGAGGTTCGGATGTCGATGCCAGTCTTCACTATGCTGCTCGCTTGATTGAGGCTGGTGATTTGCCAAGTCTCGCTCGTCGTTTGACTGTTATCGCTTATGAAGATATCGGTTTGGCCAATCCTGAAGCCCAGATTCACACTGTGACTGCTCTGGATGCTGCCCAAAAGATTGGTTTTCCCGAAGCTCGCATCCTCATTGCCAACGTCGTGATTGATTTGGCTCTTTCTCCAAAATCCAACTCAGCCTATGTAGCTATGGATAAGGCACTTGCTGACCTCAAAACATCAGGGCACTTGCCTATTCCGCGGCACCTGCGTGATGGGCACTACAGCGGAAGCAAGGAACTGGGGAATGCCCAAGACTATCTCTATCCACACAACTATCCTGGAAATTGGGTCAAGCAAGACTATCTACCAGAAAAAATTCGTAATCATCACTATTTCCAAGCAGAAGATACTGGTAAATATGAACGGGCTTTGGCTCAAAGAAAGGAAGCTATCGACCGTTTGCGAAAAATCTGAAATCCTTTTCAAAAAATTGCGCTTTCCTCTTGATTTTTTTCGAAAAAGTGGTATCATATAAACATAGAAACGCTGTGGTGTACGACTTCACACTTAAGTGTTGACCGACTATTTTTTGTATTATTAGGGAAACAAAAGTCTTCTAACAGCATGTAGGCCGTCTCACACGGAAACAGCTTCAGTTAGAGCGAGTTGCCCACCTGCTTAATTGCGCGGGTTCAATACAAACCGTGAAGTTTCGGCACCAATACAGCTTTTTTCTTTGCCTCCTTAGCTCAGCTGGCAGAGCAGCGGACTCTTAATCCGTGGGTCACAGGTTCGATCCCTGTAGGGGGCATCTAAATACAACAGGAAAAAGCCTTGTAAATCAAGGCTTTTTTTGCTTGTCTATAACTGATTTACCCCATCATTTGTCCCACATTTTAAATCTATCTTTTCTTTTTGAATCAAATTACATCTTTACAAATAGTGTAAAGCCAGTTACTTTTGCTTTGATTCCATACAATATTTTCATGTAGAGAAGACAAATTTTATCTTCTCTTTTTATTTTCAAAATAATAAAAACTGATTTTCTTTTCATGAATCAGACCGAAACTTCCAAATTGTTTATTTATTTTATTTACATTTTCTATAAAAAGAGGTAAAATAGTTTCACAATCAAAATATACTATATAAGGGGTATTGAAATGAAATTTTCCAATCGTTTACTGCTATTCCTTGCAGGAGTTGTTTTTGTCCTTTTAGGACTTTTCCTATTTACAAACCCAGTAGCTAATCTTGTTGCTTACAGCTGGTGGATTGCATTTGGTTTACTGGTTGCTTCTATAGCAGCTATTTTAGGCTATTTCTCTGTACCAAAAGTGCTTCGCTCACCAGCTCATCTTTTCCAAGGGATTGTTAATCTTCTCTTAGCTCTTTACCTCGTTGCCTATGGCTTTGTGACGCTGCCAGTTGTCATTCCAACTATTTTAGGAATTTGGTTAATTGTAGAAGCCATTATAGCTTTCTTTAAAGGCAATCGTCTGGGATTGATTTTCCCTATTATTGGCAACCATATCATGTGGATAGCGTTGCTTGCATTTTTACTAGGTCTAGTGATTTTGTTCAATCCAGTAGCTACAAGTGTCTTTGTCGTTTATGTCGTTGCCTTTGCATTTTTAATTGTTGGTTTCACCTATATCCTTGATGCCTTTCGTAAATAATCTAGCTGCCATTTTGGGCATATTAAAATAGCTGGGAAGTTACATTCTCAGCTTTTTCTGTTGCCTCCTTAGCTCAGTTGGTAGAGCAGTAGACTCTTAAGCTATGGGGCGCAGGTTCGAGCCCTGCAGGGGGCACATCTAAATCAACAGAAATAAGCCTTGAAACCAAGGCTTTTTTTAACGTCTAATAGCTTTTTGTAGAAAAGTATTTAAAAATAAAAGAGAAGAGAATCTCTCACTCTCTTCTCAGTATATCTTATTAAATTTAGTTTTTCTTAATCTACCTGATTTTCCTTTGCAACGACAAATTCTTTAACCAGTCGATAGATAACAGCAAATACGGGGGTAAAGAATATCATTCCAAGTAAGCCAAAGAGATTGCCTCCAATACTAGCAGCCGCAAGCGTGAAAATAGCTGGTAAACCAATAGACTGACCTACAACTCTAGGATAAATAAGGTTTCCTTCAATCAGCTGTATAACTTGATATAGAAGAAGAGAAAGTAAGGCTTGAGTAGGACTCACTGTGAAGATAAAAATCGCTCCCACAACACAAGCAATCATAGGCCCTACATAAGGAATGAACGATAGCACTCCTGCAAAGATACCTGTCATTACTCCATAGGGTATCCCAAACACGCTGTAACCAACCGCTATCATAACTCCTATGATAACTGCTTCAATCAGCTGACTCATCAAAAATTGGTCATAAGTCTCTAGTGCTACTTGTCCAATGTAAGTCAACTTTATCACCACCTTCTCTGGAAGAAAAACTTTTAGAAGTCGACTCGTCATCGCTGCCAAATGTTCCTTACTGGATAAAAATAAAAAGGTGAAGACTATAATCAAAAAGGCATTCATCAAACTTGAAAAAATATTGCCGATATTACTAGTCAGACCTGATAAAAAACCTATCAAAGCTTGGCTAATAGAACTAGATTGTCCCTGTATGCCTGATACGATAGTTGACAACATGTCTTTGGTTACAAATTCCGAGCTGCCTAGCAATTTCCCAAGTTGAGTAAGGACTGTTGAAAGGACTGTTCCCAGCTGACTAATAGTCTGGGCTAGGGTTGGCAGCACCAAAACCAAAAGAGCAATCACGATTAAGATAAGAGCTAGGAAAACAAGTACCATGGCAATCGGACGACGCAACTCTGCCTTTACCTTCAATTTAACTAAGTACTGTTCAATTTTTTTCATAGGAACATTAAGCACAAAAGCAATAACAGCACCATAAATCAAGGTTGATATTACATCAAAGAGAGAGATTGCTCCTGATATAAAGCTCGATGCATTCAGAATTACAAGAGCAACCAGCCCTATAAAAAGGATTAACGGAGTATATTTTTTAACTAAGTTCATAAATTCTCCTTAATAAACATGTTTAGATACGACTATACTATTTGGTTTTTCAAACTCTCGATTAAGGTAGGCTTGGTAAGTTCCTGGAGCGATAAATCCTTTGGGTGAGAGGATATCGGTGCCAGCCTGACCGACTATGGTATCAGCCAAGAGCACACAGTTTGTAGATAAGACAAAGTAGGATTTAAACTTAGATTTGATAAATTTATAAAGTTCCCCATCTGTCTCATGTCTGATTTTATAAGCGTAGGTGTAGTCTTCCTTACCATCACCTGTCATGATTTTATCTGCACTTGGCTCCCATGGAATCGTCAGTTGTTTCAATTCAGCCAACTTTTTCTGAACTGCTTTTTCCATTTCAGGCGTCAAATCTATCCCATAACCAAAAAGCGTTTTTTGACTCTCACGTTTACATAGGTCAATGTACTTGTCACGATCACAGAAATATAAGACACCATCTCCTACCATGCCAAATAAGGTCTCAGAAGACGGATCATAGTTGCCATAAGAAATAACACGGCCTTGATAGCAGATATCCACATGACCAATTGCCGAAAACAGAGAGGTCTCAGCTGTATGAACAAAAATTTCAAGCTCCGCTGTCTTACCAGACTTCACCATTCCAAGATGGATATCCTCTCTCTCATCAGCATTTTCCTGCATGAATTTGTTGATTTTTGCTAAAGTTCTTGCAGGGATGAGAGCGGCTAGGACAATAGGTAAGCTAATTCTAATGCGACGTTTGAGATGGTTTTTCCCAATTTCCTCCTCAAACAAGAAACCATCACGGATATTGGACACACCATAAAGGAAAAAATAAGCCCCTAATACAAAGAGTTGAAAGACAGAATTTCCTGTAGAGGACAAAAGACTAGTCCCACCAAGAAAAACTAGTACGAGTCCATCTAGTAAGAGACGAAAACGAGGTCGAATTTTGTTTTTGCGGTAGAGAACATAGGTGACAAGGTTAATACTAGCATGAAAAATCTGATAAACTCCAATCACAAGAGCCAAAATATAAATCGGCACATCCGTCGCAAGATTGGAGCCAAGCAAATATCCCAGCACTAACAATTTAACCAGTGCAACTCCCAAGGTATCCGTTGACTGGCTTTTTTTGAAAACTCTTAATAGCAAATCTAAGACCGTTGCTATCCAAGCTAAAAACAGAACCAGTCGAATAACCTTTACTGGCAACCAAGTCCCCGTGACCATCAAGATGAGACCTAGCAGAACAAACAAGAACCCCTGAGCAAGTAATTTCTTACCTGTCAGACCTAAAGATAGAATTTTTTCCATATAAAAACCTTTCAACAATAAAAATTAAACACTCCGATTAAACTGACTAGTAAATAGCCAACACTACAAACAGCCTGTGCCAGCAACATATGGTGACTAGAAATGACTGTAGTAATGTCACCATCTTGTCTTATGCACTTCTAAAATTTGTTATATTGATTAGAAACCAGAGCTTATAAAAACTAGCTAAACTCGAGAGATAGACACAATTGCGACGAAAAAATGTATAACCAATTCAACTTGTTAAGGTAAGAAAGCATTATTTCCAATCTATTAATTATGCATCTATTACCTATTATGACACAATATTCCCTATAGTTCAACTTTTTACTTGTTTTTATATTACACGGACTAAAAAGTTTTCAACAGTTGATTGCATTTGTTTTAATAAGTTTTAACCTTTCTTGGTTAGATAAAAAAAGAACCATACAGTTTAGAATCTGTATGGTTTTTGCCCCACTTTTGTCCCATTTTTAAATCATGACATTGAAAATACCTAAAATCACTTATATTTCAATATTTTTAATTGCTCTCAATATGAAAGTCCTTTCCAAATCCCTGTAGGGGGCATCTAAATCAACAGGAAAAGCCTTAAAATCAAGGCTTTTTTTCTTGTCTCAAACGGCTTCCTCCTCAAGTATAAAAGCATCTTTTCGCCTTCTCTACTATCTAATCAAACAAAAAAATCTCTTTCAACATTTATAGAAAGAGATTTTTCTTTAGGAGAAATAACTTAATTTTTAATCGATTCGTGATAGCTCAGCTGGCACTGTTAAGTAATAGGTTGCCGTCAAGCTTGCTTCACCTTGATTGACAAAAATCTCGATGGAATTTTTATCTAGAACAACTTCCAATTCTTTAGCTTCAATATCTACATACCGTCGACTAGTGTCCTGTTCTTCTTCACCTAGAATTTTTTGAACAAGATGGCTACGATCAATGTAAACTTGCTGCGCATTACTGTCATAACCAAATTCAAGATAATCTGTATCATTTCCTAAGTGGTAATGACAATCTTTATCTATTTGGATTTGATATTGGCCTTTTTTAACAGGGAATTGTCTTAGTTTGCCATCTTCCAATCTTAGAATTCTAGGTAAAGTCATGGCACATGCCCATTTGTGTTCTTGGTCATGGGTTGGAAGGGTACGCCCCCATGTCTGCATCCAAGCAATCAGGATACGACGATTTTGATCGTCCAACAATGTTTGAGGCGCATAGAAGTCTTGGCCATGATCAATTTCTTGAACTGATTCTGGGATAAAACGTTTTTCTCCCCAATCTACCTTACCCGTGAACAAAACCGATGAGTTGATGTTATGATATGAGTCTCCCTCACGCTGATAACGCATGGGTGACATAATAAGGCAATCCTTCCCATCTAACTCAAAGTAATCTGGGCATTCCCACATAAAGCCTTGGTGTTCTACCCCTTTTAAAAAAATGGATTCGAACTGCCATTCTACTAGGTTATCGGACCCTAGTAGAACGATACAGCCCACATTATCCTTGTGTTTGGCAGCTACTACGGAGTAATAGCGTCCATCTTTTTCAAAGAGTTTTGGATCACGGAAATCAGCAGCAATTAACTCATCTGGCAAATCTGCTCCAGTTGCAACTGGATTTTGTTCAATCTTTTCAAAGTGAATCCCGTCATCTGAAAATGCTATATTTTGTACTTGACGAACACCGGTTTCTTCTTCGATGTGACCAGTATACATGAGCCAGAGGCGATCGTCTTTGACGATAGCTGATCCTGAGAAGCAACCATTGCGGTCGTAGTCTTGGTCAGGAGCAAGTGCCACTGGCAAGTGCTCCCAAGTCACCAAGTCCTTACTTTTAGCATGACCCCAGTGCATAGGCCCCCAAACACTATCATAAGGATAGAATTGATAAAAGAGATGGTATTCTCCACGAAAATAGACAAATCCATTTGGATCATTGATCCAACCAATCTCAGCTGAAAAATGTTCTTCAGGCTTATACTGAGTATTTACGAGATGTTTATTTTCTGCTATAAAACGATTGGCTTTTTCTACTGTAAATGTTTTATTTATCATAAGTATATCCTATTTTATTCCAGTTCCGGAACCACCTAGACCTTGAACAATATATTTCTGAGCGACTACATAGACCAAAATCAACGGAATCGTTGAAATAGTTAATACAGCCATTACCTGATTGATATAAACTGGTTGAGTTGTATTAATAGTTGTAATTGCAACCTGCATTGAAAATTTAGAAGAATCTGTCAAAACCATCAATGGCCAAATATAATCATTCCAGCTTGAAATAAATGATAAAACGCCAACTGTGGCAACTGCAGGTTTAGACATTGGAAGCATAATTTTAAAGAAAATTCTAACGATACTTGCTCCGTCCATCTTTGCAGACTCAAGAATCTCTTCTGGAATTGCAATAAAGAAATTCCTAAATAAGTAAATATTAAATACACTCGCCAATCCTGGAATAATAACTGCAAGACGATTATTGACCAAACCTAAGGAATTGATAATGGTAAATTGTGGAATTAACACAGTTTCTACTGGAATAATAAGTAAAGCAAGTAAGAAACCAAATAAAATTTTCTTACCTGAAAAATTGACTTTTGCAAAAGCGAAACCGGCCAGTGCATTGACAATAATAGAACCAATAGCAAACGTTCCAGCATAAAAAATGCTGTTCCCTAGATAGGTAAAAATACTAAATCGCTCAAATACTTCCTGATAAGGTTTAAACCAATCAGCGGGATTTAAACTTGGTAAGAAGGCTTGCCAACTAGTTAAATTTTTATAAACATCCGCTTCTGGCTTCATGGCTGAAACTACCATCCAAACCATAGGAAAAAGGAAGAGTCCTGCCAATAGGGTTAACAGAATATATTCTAAGATTGTTGTTGGTTTAAATCGTTTCATCTTAGTCATCCTCCTTCAGAACGCGACGTTGCACTAAGCTAATCATACCAATTAACGTTGTAAATACTAAAGCGATTGAGCTAGAATATCCTACAAGACGATCAGTAAAACCTTGTTGATAAATATAGTACACCATAGTAATTGTTGAGTTTAATGGCCCACCTTGCGTCATAACCATTGGTTGTACAATTAGCTTAAAAGCAGAAATTAAAGTTGTTAACAATACAAACAGGGCTGTTGGTTTTAGTAGGGGCATCGTGATATAACGAAACTGAGCCCATTTTGAGAATCCATCTAATTCAGCAGCTTCATAGACATCTTGTGGAATATTCTGCATTCCTCCTAAAAATAAAAGCATCTGATAACCTGCACCCTGCCAAGCAGAAACAAAAACAATTGCATACATAGCTTGTTTAGGACTAGTCAAGAAAGGTTGAGAAGCAATACCTACCTTATTTAAAATAGCATTTAATAAGCCACTATTTGGATTTAAAAGATAAAGCCAAAGAATAGAAATAACTACCAAGGACATGACAACTGGAGCAAAAAAAGCCACTTTAAAAAACATATTCCCTTTGCGCTTTTTATTAACAATCAAAGCCATTCCTAAGGCCGCTCCCAATTGAACTGGAATAATCCAAACAACAAATTTCAACGTATTCAAGAAGCTCTTTAAGAAAATCGGATCCTTTATTAATCGAATAAAATTTTCAAGTCCAACAAATTTTCTTTCATCTGGTGTCAACAAATAATAATCTGTAAAAGCGTAATAAATGACCATTCCAACTGGAATTACTAAAAAGATACCTAATAAAATTAAAGCTGGAGCTAAAAAACTATAACCTAGTATGTTATCCTTTATTTTTTCACGTCTTTTTGTATCCACAACAGTTTCTTTACTCATATCCATCTCCTTTAATCATATATATCAAACTAGGCTATTAACAAGAAAGGGGAAGGTAGTTCCAAACATTTTCCTTCCTCCTTCCTTTTTACAGATTATTTGAGTGACTGATCAATAGCAGTTTGCATTTCTTTTGTACGAGTATCCAAGACTTTTTGCACATTTGGATTTTCTTCATAATAGCTGATATCTTGCATCGCTTGTTGAAAAGCTCTAGAAACCTGAGGATATGCTACGACAACTGGGCGAGCATGAGCTGTTTTTGAATTTTGTTCCATCAAGAAACGCATTGGTTCGGACACTTTATCTTTGATATTTTCAATTGTAGATTTACGAATCGGAAGGACCGAATTCCCCAAGCTAATAATTTCACTTGATTCTGTATTTGTAGCAAATTTAACAAATTCAGATGCTGCCTCTTTTTTATCAGATTTTGTCGTAACAGCTAATTGCCAACTACCTGAAGGGGATACTAATTTTTTCGTCTTACTAGATACTGGGTAAGGAAGGATACCAAAATCAATATCTTTGTAGTTTACATTCATGTCAGCAATCGTCCAAGAACCACTCAAAAGCATTGGATACTCTCCTGTTTCAAAACCTTTTTCGACTGGACTAACAGTTGTATAACCTTCTTTTACAAGATTTTGAATGAATTGAACTGCTTCTACACTCTCTTTTGAGTTGAAGTATCCTTCTGCCTTTGTTCCATCTTCGTTTACGACAGAACCATTATTTGACCAAATCAACGGCATATAAGCATATGGTAACATTTCATCGTTTGAATTAATACGAAAATCAATTGCCGGTTTGTTATAATGATCTTTCAATTTTTTAGCAATCGTATTAAATTCATCCCATGTCCATGGCTTTTCTAGCGTTGGAAGCTCTGATTCCGCAATTCCGGCCTCTTTGAACATTTTTTTGTTGTAATAAACACCAACATTCGATTCAGAAAATCCAAATGCATAGAATTTGCCATCATAAGTTCCTTGTTGTTTAATACTGTCCAAAACATCATCCATATTATTATCTTTTAGATAATCATCTAGCGGAGTAATCACTTTAGATTTTGCATAAGCTGCCGTATTTGGTCCATCAAGGGTAATAACATCTGGAAGACTATTAGTCGTGATAGCAGCATTAACCTTGTCTTCATATCCTCCACCACTACCACTACGAGGAATATACTCAGTTACAACTTTGTACTTACTTTTTCCTGATTGATTAAAGTTGTCAACAACTTTTTGCCAAGCTTTTCCTTCATTGGTTTCGTCAGAGAATTGTACCCAGACTTTAATATCATTTGAAGAACTCGCTTGTTTTGAGTTAGTTCCTCCACTACAACCTGCAAGTATAGCTAACGATAGCCCCGCAACAACAGATAACATTGTACCTTTACGCATCATTTTCCTCCTTTTTGAAACGTTTCATTTTTATTTATTTTTTAAACAAGCTTCTAGCCTGTTTTTGAAACGTTTCATTTGTTGATTATATTATAACAGCGCTTTCATTAATTGTCAAGCGCTTTTTAAATTTTTTTTGTTGTTTTATCTCCCCAAAAATATGTGGGAATTACGATTCGTTTTTCTAGAATCTCTTCTCGCTTAATCATTTTCAGTATCATTGCAACAGATTCTTTTGCCATCATACCAATATCTTGAACTATTGTAGACACTAGATAAGATTGATCGACAGAAGTTTTTAAACCATCAAACCCAATTATCTGGTAATCATCAGGTGCTATTTTCCCCAGTTCTTTCATAACACTAATAACTCTCAGAGCCATCATATCATTTATTGTAAATATACCATCAATTTCTTTATGAGATTGCAAAAAAACTCTTATCTGATCTTCAGGATTTATTAAAGGTTCTTTCATTTCAAAATTATAGACATCTACTCCTAATTCCTTAGCTTTTTCTCTGAATCCTTTACTTCTGAGTATAGTCTCATTCTCATACATATTAATTGAACCAATAAAAGCAAGGTGCTTATTATCCCTTCTAACCAGTTCCTCTGCTGCAGTTTGTCCTCCTTTGTAATTTGCTGAAGTAACATAGCATACATTTTCCGAAAAATGTCTATCTATACTTACAAACGGTAAATCGGATAAAATATATTTGTCAATATCAGAATATGTAATACCAATAATTCCATCCACTTTATTTTGTTTCAACATTTCGATATATTCGATTTCATTTTGTGAATCGCTATCAGCGTTACAAATAAATAATTTATAATTATATTTTAATAACTCTTTCTCAACATGATAGGCAAACTCCGAGAAAAACGGATGCCAGATGCTCGGAATAATCAAAGCGATAGTTTCTGTTCTATTCTTTTTCATACCTCGAGCATAATTATCAGGGATATAGTCCAATGTTTTTATAGCCCTTTGAACTTTCCTTAAAGTTACTTCTTTAATGCCTTTTTCCTTATTAATCACACGTGAAACTGTTCCAACACTAACTCCTGCTTCTAAAGCAACATCTTTCATGGTAATTGATTTTCTTTGTTCTACCATATTATCACCTCCTTTCAATATATAGTATCATGCAAACGCTTTTTTAGCAACTATTTCTCAATCATTTTTGTCCAGATCCTTTTTCCTATCATGAATAAAATCACTCCAATTAGCTTTTGAAAATACTTCAATTTTCATATGTAAACATCTACATAAAACAGGAAAAGACTTTGTTTGCTTCTATCTCCCCTTTTTCATGATGTATTTTCGTACAGGTGCTTCAACCATTTGAACGATTTCAAATCCTTCTTTTTGATAAAGGTGCTGGGCTGCTTGATTTGCTTCGAGGACATTTAAAGAAATACTACCTATGTCTCCATTTTCAAAGACCAAACTAACAAATTTCCTTAAAGCCTGCCTACCTAAGCCTTGTCCCTGTTTCTGGGGATTGATAAAAAAGCGTCCAATATGAAGATTGCTGTCTTCTTGCCTGATTTTCTGGATAACCCCCACAAACTCTTGTCCTTCAAAGATTGAAAAGATTCCTTCCAACTCTTGCAAGACTTGAAGGGTCAGTGGAAAAGGAATCTTTGGTCCCATCCATTGTTCCTGAAAATCTTTCCCCAGGGAGTTGGACCATTGGCATACGAGCTGAGCATTTTCTGTGCTCACATTTTCTTCAAAACGAATTGTCATCTCGACCTCACTATCTTGTCTATGTTTCTCCATTATACTACTTCTCCTATTTTTTACGAATAGATAAGTATGATTGATTTTTATTTTTTTCTTGTCGGGAGCATTCTCGCTTCCTTTCTTGGTTTGGTCATTGACCGTTTTCCAGAGCAATCCATTATCCTACCAGCTAGCCACTGCGATGCCTGTCAGACTCGCTTGCATCCCTTAGATTTGATTCCGATTCTCTCACAGGTCTTCAATCGCTTTCGCTGTCGCTACTGCAAGGCTCCTTATCCAGTCTGGTATGCCCTTCTTGAACTAGGTTTAGGTCTCCTTTTTCTGGTTTGCTCTTGGGGATTTCTTTCCTTGGGGCAAGTCATCCTAATCACTGCTGGTTTGACTCTGGGCATCTACGACTTCCGTCATCAGGAATATCCCTTACTAGTCTGGCTGACTTTTCACCTAATCCTCATGGCTTTCTCTGGCTGGAATCTAGTCATGGTCCTCTTCCTTGTCCTTGGAATTGTGGCTCATTTTATCGATATCCGCATGGGCGCAGGGGATTTTCTCTTTTTAGCTTCTTGTGCTATCGTCTTTAGCGCAACGGAGTTACTTATCTTGATTCAGTTTGCTTCTGCAACAGGGATCCTAGCCTTTCTCCTGCAAAAGAAAAAGGAAAGACTTCCTTTCGTGCCCTTCCTCTTACTCGCGGCTTGTGTAATTATTTTTGGTAAGCTACTGCTTGTTTGATAAAGTCCTGAATTGGCTCTCCTTGGTGGAGAGCTTTTACAATTTTCGAACCAACGATAACACCATCTGACACCGCATTGAAGCGTTCTACATCGGCTTGACTAGATACGCCAAAACCTGTCAAGACTGGGATATCAGCCACATGATGCAATTGTGCCAAGTGCTTGTCCAAGTCTGCACGATAATTGCCAGATTTCCCTGTCACCCCATTGATGGCAACTGCATAGACGAATCCTTCTGCCCCTTCAATCAACTCTTTCTGACGCTCAATCCCTGTGGTCAAGCTTACTAAAGGAATCAAAGCAATGTCTGTGTCTGCCAAAAAAGGCTCTACAAAGTTGGCATGCTCATGAGGCAGGTCTGGAATAATCAAGCCCTTAACCGCTGTATCTGCCAAACCTTTAACAAAATTCTCCACACCGTACTGAAAGAGGGGGTTGAAGTAGGTCATGATGACCAGCGGAACCTCTGTTTCAATGGTTTTCAAGGTTTCAACCAAAGCCTGGGTAGAAGTCCCGTGGGCTAAACTGCGCAAGCCAGCTTCTTCGATAACAGGTCCATCTGCAACAGGGTCTGAAAAGGGAATACCAACTTCAATAGCCGAAACACCCAAATCTTCTAAAAAGTGAATTGTTTCTCCGAGTCCATCCAAACCTTTCTCATGGTCTCCAGCCATGATATAGGGAACGAAAATTCCTTTTCCAGCTGCTTTTATAGCGTTTAATTTTTCTGTTAGTGTCTTAGGCATAAGTTTCTCCCTTCTTTACTGCATCTGCTTCCAAGCGGTCTTTGACTTGAACCACATCCTTGTCCCCACGACCTGATAGACAGACAATCATAGACTTTTCTGGTCCAAGTTCTTTGGCCAATTTCACTGCAAAGGCGATCGCATGGCTAGATTCCAAGGCTGGGATAATCCCTTCCACACGAGACAAGAGTTGGAATCCTTCCAAGGCCTCTTCGTCTGTCACAGGAACATAGCTGGCACGTTTGATATCGTGGTAGTGAGAATGCTCTGGACCGATACCAGGATAGTCCAAACCTGCTGAGATCGAGAAGGCTTCAAGAATTTGACCATGGGCATCTTGGAGCACATCCATGAGGGAACCGTGAAGGACACCCGGACGACCCTTGGTCAAGGTAGCTGCGTGATGCTCTGTATCCACACCAAGTCCTGCTGCTTCAGCTCCATACATAGCTACTGATTCATCTTCTACAAATGGATGGAAGAGACCGATAGCATTCGACCCACCACCAACACAGGCTACTAGAGCATCTGGTAAATCTTGACCTGTCAAGTCACGGTACTGTTGTTTGGCTTCCCTACCGATGACACTTTGGAAGTCACGGACGATTTCTGGGAATGGGTGAGGCCCCAAGGCAGAACCAAGGATATAGTGGGTATCATCGATATTAGCCACCCATGAACGAAGAGCTGCATTGACCGCATCCTTGAGCACGCGCGAACCATCAGTCACAGCCTCGACCTTGGCTCCCAAAAGCTCCATACGGAAGACATTAAGGGCTTGGCGTTTGACATCCTCCTCACCCATGTAGATGGTACATTCCATATTAAAGAGGGCCGCAGCTGTTGCAGTTGCCACACCGTGCTGACCAGCACCTGTTTCAGCGATAATTTTCTTTTTACCCATGCGTTTGGCAAGCAAAACTTGTCCTAAGGCATTGTTAATCTTGTGGGCCCCTGTATGGTTGAGGTCTTCACGTTTAAGATAAATCTTGGCTCCGCCAATATGCTGGGTCAAGTTTTTTGCGTAGTAAAGAGGAGTTTCACGTCCTACATACTGGCGCAAAAGTTGGTTTAATTCCTCTTGGAAACTTGGGTCTGCCTGACTTTCACGGTAAGCTTTCTCCAACTCCAAAACTGCTGTCATCAATGTTTCTGGGACGAAACGTCCTCCGAATTTTCCGTAAAATCCATCTTTATTTGGTTCTTGATATGCCATTCTTTGCCCTCTCTATAAATCTTCTAATCTTTTCCTGATCTTTTTGTCCATCTGTCTCCACTCCGCTCGATACATCGACTGCATAGGGAGTAAAGTGTTGAATTGCTTTTGCTACATTTTCTTCATTAAGCCCACCTGCGATAAAGAAGGGCTGAGCTAGTTCTGTCGTATCTAGTTGACCCCAGTCAAAGGTCTGGCCACTTCCTGCCACAGGAGCATCAAAGAGTAGATAATCTGCTTGAGAATTGGGCACATGACCCTCGCCATCCACCTGAACAGCCTGAATACTGGCACAAGGCAAATTCTCAAATAAATCATCTGCCACCTGACCGTGAACTTGAACCAAGTCCAAGCCAACGTTGTCAATCGTTTCTAGCAGTTCTGCCCGACTTGGTGAAACAAACACACCAACCTTTTTGACATCTGCAGGAATAAGCTTTGCCAGCTCAGCAGCCTGATCCAAGGTCACCTGTCTTTTACTAGGTGCAAAGACAAAACCGATGTAGTCGGCTCCTGCTGAAACGGCTGTTTCCACCGCTTCTTTAGTCGATAGTCCGCAAATTTTAACCTTTGTCAATCTGCAACTCCTTGATTCTCTGGGCTACATCTTCTGCCTGCATGAGAGCTGTTCCCACCAAAATTCCGTTAAAGTATGGGGCTACTCGTTCCGCATCCTGCCCTGTGAAAATAGCAGATTCAGAAATGTAATAGCGTCCTTCCTTAAAGTGCTGGGACAAATCTACACTGGTCTGCAAGTCAACTTCAAAGGTGGTCAAGTTGCGGTTATTGACCCCGATAATCTGGGCACCAAGTCTGTGAGCTACCTCTAGTTCAGCTAGATTGTGAGTCTCCACTAAAACTTCCAGACCAAGCTCTGTCGCATAGTCATACAGTTCCTTAAGACGTTCTTCTGACAAGGCAGCCACAATGAGCAAGATGACTGTCGCACCGGCATTGCGAGCACGGATAATTTGCTTTTCATCGATGATAAAGTCCTTGTTGAGCGTTGGAATCTGTACCTGACTGGAAATCTCCCGTAGATAATCCAAATGACCTTTAAAGAAAACTTCATCTGTCAGAACAGAAATCATCACTGCGCCGTTTTCTTCATAAGTCTGGGCCTGTTGCACAATATCCACATCGAGATTGATATCTCCCAAACTAGGGCTAGCTTTCTTGACTTCAGCGATTACCTGTAAACGGTCTTGGTGTTGTTTTAGATAGTCAGCCAAGCGATAGGTCTGGCGCAGGGGCTGAATTTTCTCCAGCTCCATCTGCTCGACCTCACGTGCCTTCTGCTCCAAAATTCGTGCTAAAAATTCCTGACTCATTTTTGGTACTCCTGTAACAGTCTGAGTTTTTCAAGGGCCTTGCCACTAGCAATCACTTGACGGGCCAAGGCAACTCCATCCCTGATATTATCTACCTTACCATTAGCATAGAAACCAAGACCAGCATTTAAAACTGTCGTTTCCAAGAATGGACTTGGTTCATTTTTAAGAACGCTGAGCAAAATTTCTGCATTTTCCTGAGCGTTGCCTCCACGAATATCTTCGATAGCGTAGCGTTCCATTCCCAAATCCTCTGGAGTAAAGCTTGACAAGGTGATTTCGCCATTTTCCAGAAGAGCAATCTTGGTTGTTCCATTCAAGCCAGCTTCATCCAATCCTTCTGGCCCAGCAACAACGATGGCACGTTTGCGACCCATATTTTTCAAAACCTGAGCTGTACTTTCTAGAAGTTCTGGACGACTAATACCAAGAAGCTGTGTTTCCAAAGCCATTGGGTGAATCAGGGGACCAGTCAAGTTCATAATCGTTGGAATTCCCAATTCCAAACGAGCTGGCATGATATATTTCATAGCTGGGTGCATATTTTTAGCAAAGAGAAAGACGATTCCAGTTTTATCAAAGACCTTACCTAGTTCAGCTGGTTTGAGGTCTAGGTTGATGCCCAAGGCTTCGAGAACGTCTGCAGAACCAGATTTAGAAGAAATCGAGCGGTTACCGTGCTTGGCCATGTGAACACCCCCACCAGCCAAGACAAAGGCTGCAGTTGTAGAGATATTAAAGCTGAAAGACTTGTCCCCACCAGTACCACAGTTGTCCATGGCATCATGAATCTCAGTTGGAATATGTTGGGCATGCCCTCTCATGACTTGGGCAATGGCTGTGCGTTCTTCAGGTGTTTCCCCCTTCATCTTAAGAGCCAAAAGGAGAGAAGCAATCTGCGCTTCCGTTACACGCCCAGTTACGATACGCTCAATGACATCCGTCATTTCCACACCTGATAAATTTTCAAATTTTGCTAGTTTTTCAATAATCTCTTTCATCCTAGTTTCCTCACTTTACAACCTTCTCGATAAAATTCCGAATAGAAGACAAGCCATCTGGCGTTCCAATACTCTCTGGATGGTACTGGAAGCCATAAATCGGTAGGTTTTTATGTTGAATCCCCATGATGGCTTGATCATCAGTAGAACGAGCTGTCACTTCAAAGTCTTCTGGCATTTCCTCAATCAAAATACTGTGGTAACGCATGACTGCACGGCCATCCTCAATACCTTGATACAAAACAGATGGCGCTTCAAAGCTGATATTACTCTGTTTCCCATGCATGACTTTTGGAGCCAAACCTAACTTACCACCAAAGACTTCTGCGATAGCTTGGTGACCCAAACAAATCCCAAGAATCGGCTTCTTGCCAGCAAAATCACGAATCATGTCTTCCATCTTTCCAGCATCAACTGGCCAACCAGGACCAGGAGAAAAGACCAGACCATCTGCTTTTTCGGCTTCTTCATACAGCTTGGGATCATCATTTCTCAAAACCTGTACTTCTGCAAAATTCCCAATGTATTGGGCCAAGTTATAGGTAAAAGAATCATAGTTGTCAATCAATAAAATCATGGTCTTAGTTCTCCAATTCTAGTCATAGATTTAGCCTTGTTAATGGTTTCTTGGTATTCGTTTTGGGCGATGGAGTCGTAGACAATCCCTGCCCCAGCCTGCACATAGGCTGTTTGATTTTTGAGAATCATAGTTCGGATGGCAATGGCAAAATCCATATCACCCGTCGCAGACAAGTAGCCGATTGCTCCTGCGTATACGCCCCGTTTTTCTGTTTCCAGTTCATAGATGCGTCTCATCGCTCGAATCTTTGGTGCTCCAGAAACGGTTCCAGCAGGAAGTGTAGCTTTCAAGGCATCCATAGCAGTGAGTTCTGGAAGCAAACGCCCCTTGACCACACTGGTCAAATGCATGACATAGCGGAAGAGCTCCACTTCCATATACTTGGTGACTTGGACACTAGCCGTTTCAGAGATGCGGCCAATATCATTACGACCCAAGTCTACTAACATCCGATGTTCTGCTGTTTCCTTCTCATCCGAAAGCAGGTCTGTCGCCAAAGCCTTGTCTTCTTCATCCGTAGCTCCTCTTGGTCGTGTCCCTGCAATCGGATTGGTTGTCACGATGCCATTTTTGACAGAAACCAAACTTTCAGGACTGGCACCGATGATTTGATAATCCCCAAAATCATAGAAATAAAGGTAATTAGAAGGATTAGTCACGCGGAGATTTCTGTAGAAGTCAAATGGATTTCCAGTAACCTCTGCTGAGAAGCGCTGACTGAGCACGCATTGGAACATATCCCCGTTACGAATCAAGTCACGAGCTGTTTCCACCATTTCCTCAAACTTCTGAGGAGCGATATGGGGTTTGAAGTCTAACGGAGATAGATCCAAGTCTTCAAATTCATTTGGAGCAGGAATGCGTAATTCCTCAAGCACTTGGTTCAAGGCTTCTTCCAAGTCTTCTTGACTACGCTCACTATAGAGAGCATCCTCGATGACATGGATTTTTTCCTTCTTGTGGTCAAAGACCATGTAACTCTCATAGACGAAGAAATGCATGTCTGGCGTTCCAATTGTATCTTCAGGAATTTGACCAATTTCTTCATAAAGCGAAATCATATCGTAACCAACAAAACCAATGGCTCCTCCACCAAAAGGTAGATCTGAATGGTGTTGGCTCTTATAAGTCACTTCATAAAGGAAATCCAAGGGATCCCGATCAATCACCTGCCCATTTTGATAAAGAACTCCATTTTCAAACTTAATCTCAAAAACTGGATTATAGGCTAAGATAGAAAAACGAGCTGTTTCCTTGTCTCTCGGAATACTCTCTAAGATAACCTTGTGTTGCCCCTTTAGGCGCATATATGCCAATATTGGTGATAAGACATCTCCATGAATGATTCGTTCCATTGTAATTTCCCTTTCAGTTCTACTTCTAGTCCGTGGCGACTGTATGAAAAATCCCCACGCAAAACAACTTGCGTGAGGACGAAATTCGCGGTGCCACCTCAATTATAGGATTTCTCCTATCTCTCATTCCTGTCTCAGATATTTCCTGTAACAGGCTGTGCGATAAAGGGCACTCCCTTGAGAATTATGTTTTCTTCTCTCGTTTCAGATGGACCCAACCTTACAGCTTTCTCTGCTTGTTTCCAGCAACCACAAGCTCTCTGTGAGAGAAAAGACTGTAATTTTTCCATCTATTATTTTTTAGCTTCTAGGTAATCTGCAATCTCAGCTACGTCCTTGTCTCCACGACCAGAGACATTGATGATGATAATGTCGTCTTTACTTAGTTTCGGTGCACGTTTAACTGCTTCTGCGATAGCGTGCGAACTTTCAATCGCTGGGATAATCCCTTCAGTCTTGCTGAGAAGGAGGAGAGCCTGAACAGCTTCTTCATCTGTCGCTGCAACATATTCCACGCGACCAGAATCTTTAAAGTAGGCGTGTTCTGGGCCAACCCCTGGATAGTCCAAACCAGCTGAGATAGAGTAAACTGGAGCCAACTCTCCGTCTTCCTTAAAGACTGCATAGGTCTTCATGCCGTCGACAATTCCGATACTACCTTTTGTCATAGTAGCTGCGTGCTTGTCTGTATCAAGTCCATGACCAGCAGCTTCTACTCCAACCAATTTGACTTCTTCATCAGCCACATACTGTGAAAAAGCACCAATGGCATTTGAACCACCACCGACACAGGCAATAACGTAATCTGGCAAGCGTCCTTCTTTTTCTAAGATTTGACGGCGAGATTCTTCACTGATGATCTTTTGGAATTCATGAACAATTGTAGGATAAGGATGAGGGCCTACAGCAGATCCCAAAACGTAGAAGGCTTCAAGGTCATTCATCCATGCTCCAAAGGCTGCATCAACCGCATCCTTAAGGGTACGCGTTCCAGTTTCAACTGCGTGAACAGTTGCTCCCATCATCTCCATACGGAAAACATTGAGACGTTGACGCTCCACATCCTCTGCCCCCATGTAGACATCACAGGCCATACCAAACTTGGCTGCAGCCGCTGCTGTCGCAACACCGTGTTGACCAGCTCCTGTTTCTGCGATAACACGTTTTTTGCCCATACGTTTAGCCAAAAGAATTTGTCCTAAAACGTTATTAAGCTTGTGAGAACCCAGATGGTTAAGATCTTCGCGCTTGAGATAAATCTTAGCCCCACCTAAGTGATCTGTCAAACTTTCTGCAAAATAAAGCGGTGTTTCCCGACCTGAATAATCCTTCAAGTAATGGCGAAACTCTGCCAAAAACTCTGGATCATCCTTGTACTTGTCAAATGTCACTTCCAACTCATCCAACAAAGCCTGAATTGGCTCCGGTACAAAACTACCACCAAATTGTCCAAAATAACCTTTAGTTGTCATAAAATTTTTCCTCTTTCAGTATTGATTTCAAGATATGAAAAAAGCCCACACACAGATTGAATTCTGTGTGAGGGCGTTGGTAACGCGGTGCCACCTCAATTATAAAGGGAGTATTCCCCTTTACATCTCTACCTTGTCTAACAACAAGTTGCACTATAAGGTGTGCGCACCGAACTTTCATTGTTTCAAATTCATTTTTAAAATCAGCCCACTTTCACTACTTCCAACCACCTGTTCACAATCACCACAGGCTCCCTGAAGATCAAAAATAATTACTTTTCTGATTTATTGAACTTATTTTAATACTTTGTTTTTTCTTTGTCAAGACTTTTTTACGATTTTTTTGATGAAGCTAGTACTTTTTCAGAAACTGTTTTGAAAGTCTCAATGATATAGTCCACTTCTTCATCGCTTAATTTAGTGTGAAGAGGGAGCGTAATTTCATTTTCAAAGAAGGCATAAGCCTTAGGATAGTTCGCCATATCAAAACCAAGATTCTTATAGGCTGTCAAAAGCGGAAGCGGTTTGTAGTGGACATTGCTTGCAATTCCTGCTTTAGCTAATTCTTGGATAATAAGATTGCGTTCTTCTAAACTCGCTCCTTCTACATGGGTGATGTAGAGGTGGCGTGAAGATTCGACAGTTTCAGTCTTGTGTGCCAATGGATGGATACGAGAACCTGCAAAACCACGATCATAGCGGTTCACGATCTCCTTACGACGTTCTAGCAAACTTGGGTAGCGGTCCAATTGTACCAAACCAAGGGAAGCCATAATATCGGTCATATTACACTTGTAGGCTGGTGTGACGATATCGTATTCCCATGAACCCAGTTGCATCTTGGCAAGAGCTTCCTTAGTTTGCCCGTGAAGGGAAAGAATTTGGAATTCCTTGTACATCTCTTCGTCGTCAATCGCTGGATTGGCTTTCCAAGTGGCACTTCCACCTTCTGCAGTTGTAAAGTTCTTAACGGCGTGGAATGAGAAGGAAGTAAAGTCAGCGATAGAACCAGCTGGTTGTTCTTTATAAGTAGATCCCAAAGCGTGGGCACTATCAGAGACAATCACAATACGGTTAAAGGCTTTTTGCCACTTGCTTGAAGCAGTAAAGAGGTCACGTTTCTTTTCCACAACTTGGAACAAACGGTCATAGTCGCAAACAATCCCTGCAAGTTCTACTGGGATGATCACCTTAGTTTTCTCAGTGATAGCTTGCTCCAGCAAGTCATAGTCCATCTCAAACGTATCTGCTTGAATATCCACCATGACAGGGGTCGCCCCTACGTGAGTGATAACACTACATGAAGCTGTATAGGTCATGGCTGGAACGATAACCTCATCACCAGGTCCAACTTCCAAGACGCGCAAAATCAACTCAAGCGCGGCAGTCGCAGAGTTAAGACAGACAGTCTTGGGCGTCTGTGTGTATTGAGACAAGCGACGCTCCAGTTCTTTTGTCTTGGGACCTGTTGTAATCCAACCAGAACGCAGGGTATCCGCTACTTCAGCAATTTCTGCTTCTGTAATATCGGGTGGTGAAAATGGAATATTGTAATTTGGCATTGATTTGCTCCTTTTATCTGTACTCATTCTCTCATGACTACTTTATTTTAGCACTTCAAACACGGTTTGAAACATGATTTTGATGTCTCCAAGGAAACTAAACCCTCGGAGATAGGCGAGGTTATAGCGCATCTTTTCAGGAAGAACGTGTTCGACATAGGCTTGGTCAACCGACAGACCTTTCTCCGTCATTTGACTGATGATAGTGTCCTCATCCTTGTAGTTGATGCTGGCTGGAGAGGTAATCCCTGCTGGCAAAAGCAAGGTCGCCATCATTTCAGGGCTATACTGCTCTGTGTAGCGTGGCACTTCAGGTCGTGTACCGACAAAGGACATTTCGCCTTTAAGGACATTGACCAGCTGAGGCAGTTCGTCCAAACGCACACGGCGGATGAAATTGCCAACCTTGGTAATGCGGCTATCGTTAGCAGAAGTCACCAAACTTCCTTTTTTGTCTGCATCCGTCACCATGGTACGGAACTTCCAAATCTTGAAAGGTCGATTGTACTGGGTCACACGCTCTTGCTTGTAAATCACTGGCCCCTTGCTATCCAACTTGATCCAAATGCTCAAGATGAGAAAGATGGGAGAGGTCAGAACCAGTACAACCAAGGCCAAAACCCAGTCCAAACAACGCTTGAAAATCAGCGAACCCTTCCTTTTAGAGACAAGCTGGTAGTAAGACTCAACCTCGCTTGATTTCATTTCCACGGGCAAGTCTTCCCATTTCAGCATGCTGTTTCTCCTTTGTTTTTATTATACTATTTATCAACATTTTTCATTATACCACAAAATGGAAAAGGCGGTGAAAGAAATCTGTAATTTGAAGGATTTCCTTCTTACACTCAATGAAAATCAAAGTACAGCTTTGAGGTTGCAGATAAAGCTGACCTGACTTGAATAGATTTTCAAAGAGTATTAGGCCATGGCCCCTGCCTGCAAACTATACATCTTGTGATAGGTTCCTCCCAGAGCCAAGAGTTCCTCATGGCTTCCACTCTCAATAATTCGCCCTTTGTCCAAAACATAAATACAGTTGGCGTCTTGGATAGTAGAAAGACGGTGGGCAATGGCAATGGTTGTCCGTCCCTGTCTCATCTTCGCCAGTGAAGCTTGAACCAAACTTTCTGTTTCAGAGTCAATATTGGCTGTCGCTTCATCCAAAATCAGGATTTTAGGCTGACTGGCGACTGTTCTAGCAAAGGCTAGAAGCTGGCGCTGCCCTGTTGAAAAACTGGAGCCACGCTCAGAAACAGGGGCGTCATAACCCTGAGGAAGTTCTTGAATAAAGGAATCTGCATCTACGAAGCTAGCTGCAGCCTGTACCTGCTCATCACTAATATTTTGGTACATGGCGATATTGGACTTAATGGTCCCATGATAGAGGAAGGGATCCTGCAAGACCAGACCGATGTTTTTTCTCAACTCTTCCTGACTGTAGTTCCTGATATCCACATCATCCAAGAGAACTCGCCCTGACTGAAATTCATAAAAGCGCATGAGGACATTAATAATCGAAGATTTCCCAGAACCTGTATGCCCTACAAAAGCTATGGTTTCACCCTTATTAACAGAGAAAGAAATGTCATCCAGAATCGGATGTTTTCCATCATAAGAGAAACATACATGTTCAAAACGGATATTGCCTTCTTTGATCTCGTCCTGCCCATTTTCTTGAAGGGGTTCATAGGTCCTCTCGTCTATCAGGGCAAAGACACGGCCTGCAGAAACCATGGAAGTTTGAAGGGTTGAAAAGTTTTGCGTTACTTCAATCAAGGGGTCAAAAAGGCGGTTGATGTACTGGATAAAGGCATACATAGTCCCGGCAGTTATTCCCAGATAAAGGCCACGATAGCCAAAATAGGCCATTAAAACTGCATATCCTAG
Source organism: Streptococcus mitis (assembly GCF_047463435.1). Classification (GTDB taxonomy): domain Bacteria; phylum Bacillota; class Bacilli; order Lactobacillales; family Streptococcaceae; genus Streptococcus; species Streptococcus mitis_DS. Next base: position 140,635 of record NZ_JASHDW010000003.1, read on the forward strand.
GAGTTTCAACAAACTCATGGCAGGGCGCAAAAAGAGGGCATCCAAGGCTACAGAACGGTTGGCATAGACCAAGTGTTCTTGGTTGATTTCATCAAACTCTGACTGTAGGCGCTTCTCTTGATTAAAGGCCTGGATTATTCTGATTCCCTCGATGTTTTCAGCCAGCTTGCTATTGATATCTGACAAGAGACTTCTGGTTTTCTCAATGATTTTCACTGATTTTTTCCGATAGAGATTGACCAAAATGAAAATCAAGGGGAGAAAGAGCAAGACCAAAGCTGTCAAACGAAAATCCAACACCAACATGGTATAAAGGGTTGTCAGAAAGATGAAAACTGCTGAGATAAAGCTGGATAATATCCCCGAAAACATATCACTAATAGTCTCGGTGTCATTTGTCAAACGAGAGACGATAGATCCTGCTGGCGTCTTGTCAAAATAAGACATACCCAGCTTTTCCATATTGGCAAAGGCATCTCGACGAATATCTCTAACAATACTGTAAGACACGCGCGCAAAGAGAAGATTGCCGACATACTGGACCAGAGTTTGTAGGATATAAAGGCCATAGTAGGCCAGCAAAACGATCACAGCGAGTTGGTTGAGATTTCTGAGATACTGATCGATAAAGTGGGAGGCCACAAGGGGAATGACGCTTTTAATGACCGTCGTCGCTAGGAGAAAGCTGAGTGCCAAAAAGGTCAGGAGTCCATAAGGCTTGAGATAGGACATCAAGCGCTTCAATACAACCCATTGTTCTTGTTTATTCTGCATCTTCTTCTCCTTTCATTTCTAACTGCTGAGACTGGTAGGTTTGGGCATACCAGCCATCCATAGCTAGCAAGTCTTCGTGCCTGCCTCGTTCGATAATTTGACCATTTTGCAGAACCAAGATCAGATCTGCATGAACAACTGCACTGAGGCGATGCGCTGTGATAATGGTTGTCTTGTCCTTGCGCGTTTCCTTTAGATTGTCAATAATCGCATACTCTGTCTTGGCATCCACGGCCGACAAGGAATCATCTAAAATCAAGATATCAGGGTCTAAAATCATAGCCCGACTCATGGCCAGACGCTGCTTTTGACCACCAGAAAGACTGACTCCTTTTTCACCAATCAACGTATCAAAGCCCTGAGGCATGGCTACGATATCTTGGTAAACTTGGGCTAGCTTAGTCGCTTCCTCGACTGCTGAAAGTGGTAAATCAGGATTCCCAAAGCGGATATTGTCTAAGATAGAGCTCGCAAAGAGAAACTGGTCCTGAGGGACATAGCCCATAAGACTACGAAGGTCTGTCAGACGGTAGTCACGAATATCGTGGCCATTCAGATAAATAGCTTCCTTATCCACATCGTATTCACGCAAGAGGAGTTTGATCAAGGACGTTTTACCAGAACCTGTCTGCCCAACCAAGCCCAATGTTTGCCCTTTTTCCAAACTAAAGTGAATATCCGTCAATGTTTCATCATCTTCAAAGGCAAAACTATCAATATTGTACTCCAAGCGCCCATTTTCAATGCCATCTAAAGGAAACTCAGGATCTCGTACAGGTGATTTTTGAGACAACAGTTCCTCAATCCGCTGGTAGGAAACCTTGCCTCGCTGAGTAATATTAAAGAGGAAACCAATAGCCATAAGAGGCCAAACCAGCATATCCAAGTAGCTGATAAAGGTAACCAGATTTCCAACCGTAATCTGCCCTTTCTGAACCATCAAGGAGCCGACCAAAAGGGTTAACACATAGGATGAACCAACAAACAAGAGAACCATGGGATCAAATAGACTATCGTATTTCATGGTTTGGAGGTTCTTTTGGAAGGTCAATTCATTGACCTCCTGAAAGGACTTAAGCTCATCCGACTGATAACCGAAGGACTTTGTCACTTTGATACCTGATACAGACTCCTGCACCTTGTTATTGAGTTCGGAAAAGGCAGCTTGGGATTCGCCAAAAGCCTTGTGGGTCTTTCTCCCTAGACGACTGGTCGCATAAGCCATGAAAGGCAGGGGAAGAATGGCAACCAAGGTCATCTGCCACGAAATGCTAAAGAGCATGGTCAGCAAGGTCACCAGAGCCGTGATAGAAGCATCCACCGCTGACATAACACCGCCACCTGCTAGACGCGTTAGGGCATTGATATCATTGGTTGCGTGTGCCATCAGGTCCCCCGTCCTATAGGTTTGATAAAAGGCTGGAGACATTTTTGTGAAATGCTCAAATAAGCGAGAGCGCATAATCTGTCCCAGACGGTAGGAAGTCCCAAGGATATACATCCGCCAAACATAGCGCAGATAGTACATCCCAAAGGCCGCAAGAAGCAAGTAAAATAGGTCAAGAAGGAGGTCCTGCTGGGTTAATTGCCCCGATGTGATAGCATCAATGACCCGCCCCATAACCATGGGGGGAATGAGGTTGAGGACGGAAACCAAAACCAGGGCCACAATCCCGACTAGATAACGGCGTTTTTCTAACTTGAAAAACCACCAAAGTTTTTGAATAATGGACATAAAATCCCTTTCTGATTGCAAATTGAAACCTGAGGCCAAGACCCCAGGTTTTTCTTATTCATAGGTTACGACTGAGACGACACCCTTGTCATACTCAGCGATAAAGATATTGGCTACATTGTCATGCCCTTGTTTGCTGAGGTTATCAAGCAACCACTCTTCGCTACGACCAATCGATTCCAAAACATCGACTTGGATCACACCGTCAGTCACAACTGGATACTTAGGATTTTCATCCCCCATTTGGACCACGATGAGTTGGCCATTTTGCTCCTGCACAGCGCATTTGACCTGTTTCATCTGGAAAATCCCTTGGCTACGAAGTTTGAGAGCAACTTCTGCCGCAGACAAACCAACTGAACGACAGGCTTCTGGGTCAATCTGCCCATTTTTGATGAGCAGAGTCGGTTTACCATCAATCAAGCGTTTCACAAAACGAACATTGTTATTGAGCCACTTTAGGGTCAAGACCAAAATCGTCCACATCATCAAAATCACTGCATACTGGAGAATACTGATAGAACTATTGTAAATCACCCCACCGATGATACCACCGAGAACATAGTTCTGAATTTGGTCTGTCGCAGAGTTAGGTGCTAGGTTCCCCTTTCCTGTCACATTGATAACAAAAACAAGCGAGAAGAGCCCCAAGGCCAGTTTGATTAAAATTTCCATATAATTGAGTGTCATTTGTTTACCTCCACCAATTCAATAGCATCTGTTTGATGCAATTCTAATTTCTCTAAAAGATACTTGTCTGGTTGGCTCCCGTTCATGGCACGATAGACATTTGAACCTACCTTGACAAGCGCTCCATCAGTGGCTGCAGAAGTATTGACATAGACTTCTGATTTATCCACTCCCAAGTCTTTGGAAACAACCTCTATGAAATGAAGGGAGGTTTGAAATTGATTGTTAGAGGCTTGATTGGTCTGGTATTTTGAAATTGTCACTAAAAGCATGGCCACTAAGGTCAAGGCCAAAATCATGACCAATTCCCGAAACTTAGTCCCCTTTTTATCTCGATAGGCCTTAAAGGCAAAAAATCCTGTGATAGCTAGGAGAACAATTCCAAAGCCAATCATGATTCCATTTTGTTGACTGATTTGGCTAAGCACATAGTCATATGAGTAAAATTTCATTTATTTTCACTCCCTTTCATAAAATCATTCTTAATTATAAACGAAAGAGAGTGATTTTTCAAGCCATACGTTGGGGAAATAGACCTTTTTTTGGTATAATAAAATCTATAATCTGAATGAAAAAGGTAACTTTATGAAACTTATCTCATGGAATATTGATTCCCTCAATGCAGCCCTAACTAGTGACTCAGCTCGTGCCAAATTGTCCCAAGAAGTCCTACAAACCTTGGTCGCTGAAAATGCTGATATTATTGCTATCCAAGAAACCAAGCTTTCTGCCAAAGGGCCTACAAAGAAACACTTGGAAATTTTAGAAGAACTCTTCCCAGGCTACGAAAACACGTGGCGTTCTTCCCAAGAGCCTGCTCGTAAAGGCTATGCTGGAACCATGTTCCTTTATAAGAAAGAACTTACACCTACTGTCACTTTCCCAGAAATCGGTGCCCCTTCTACCATGGACTTGGAAGGCCGCATCATCACCTTGGAATTTGATGAATTTTTCGTAACGCAAGTTTACACTCCAAATGCTGGTGATGGTCTCAAACGCTTGGAAGAACGTCAAGTCTGGGATGTCAAATATGCGGAGTATTTAGCTCAACTAGACAAAGAAAAACCAGTCCTTGCGACCGGCGACTACAACGTAGCCCACAATGAAATCGACCTTGCAAATCCTGCTAGCAACCGCCGTTCACCAGGATTTACAGACGAGGAACGTGCTGGATTTACCAACCTCTTGGCAACTGGATTTACCGATACTTTCCGTCATGTTCACGGCGATGTTCCAGAACGCTACACTTGGTGGGCACAGCGCAGCAAGACTTCTAAAATCAACAATACAGGCTGGAGAATCGACTACTGGCTCACAAGTAACCGCATTGCTGACAAGGTGACCAAGTCCGACATGATTGATTCAGGTGCTCGCCAAGACCATACACCGATTGTCTTGGAGATTGAACTCTAAGGAGAAAACGAATGGACTATCAAGCTGTCATTCCTGAATTTGTAGTATCTGACATCGAAAAATCACGCCACTTCTACTGCGACCTGCTAAGATTCTCTGTCGAATACGAGCGTCCAGAGGAGAAATTTCTCTTCCTCTCACTTGAAGACTGCCAACTTATGCTAGAAGAAGGCAGCACAGAAGAATTAGCCCAACTAACCTATCCTTTCGGGCGCGGTGTCAATATCTCCTTTGGCATAGAGGATGTTCCAAAACTCTATCAAAAAGTGATGGAGGCAAACTATCCTATTTATCGTCCCTTAACCAAAAGAAAGTTTCGTGTTGAGGATCACTATATCTATCCACATGAATTTGCAGTTTTGGATCCCGATGGCTATTTTTTAAGATTTAGCGAGTAGAAAATCTTTCAAATCAGAAAAAGGCATATTGTCAAGTCTTGAAAAATCTTGATAATATGTCTTTTATGATGAAAAAATCTTCTAATACTCTTCGAAAATCAAATTCAAACCACGTCAGCGTCGCCTTACCGTACTCAAGTACAGCCTGCGGCTAGCTTCCTACTTTGCTCTTTGATTTTCATTGAGTACAAATGTTAGCTTATAATTGAAAATTTGCCCATTTTTATTATGTTTGTTCGTTTTTTAAACCAAAACACTAACAAAACATTTGATTTCTAAAGTTATTTAGTGTAAAATAAAAACATTGGCTCAAGCCTATTTAAAATTGAATATCATTTTACTTGTTTATGTCGTGAATTGGCACGACGTTTCTACAAGGTGCCGGAACACCTAACAATAAGTAAGTTATCTTGAAGGTATGGTCGTTTTCGCCATGCCTATTTTGGGGACTTACTTAGAGATTAAGTAGGTCTTTTTTGAATATTTTTAATATTTCCCTTAATTAGTGCGGACGGGAGCAACTTCCTTCGGAATTTCATCCCTAATTTTTGAGCCAAAAGTCTCAAAAATCCCGTCATAGACAATAACAAGATTATTGTCTATGATACCACTACAACGGGAAATATTTGATAAGACTCGCTTCGCTCGTAATAGTTTTATCAAATATATAGTACTAGCAAAAGGGATCACTATAGAAACATTTAAACAACAAGTAAATTGGCTTTTAGACTTTAGGAGGTCTTATGAAATTATTAGAAGAGCGCATCCTCAAGGATGGGCATATCTTGGGTGATAACATCCTCAAGGTGGATTCCTTTTTAACCCACCAAGTTGACTATCAATTGATGCGAGAGATTGGAAAGCTCTTTGCGGAAAAATTCGCTGCTGCTGGCATTACCAAGGTCGTAACCATTGAAGCGTCAGGTATTGCTCCAGCCGTTTTTACAGCTGAAGCCTTAAACGTTCCCATGATTTTCGCTAAAAAAGCTAAAAACATCACTATGAACGAAGGTATCTTAACTGCCGAAGTTTACTCCTTTACCAAGCAAGTGACCAGCACTGTTTCTATCGCTGGAAAATTCCTCTCACCAGAGGACAAGGTCTTGATTATCGACGATTTCCTTGCTAATGGCCAAGCTGCTAAAGGCTTGATTCAAATCATCGAACAAGCTGGAGCCACAGTCGAAGCTATCGGTATTGTGATTGAAAAATCCTTCCAAGATGGCCGTGATTTGCTTGAAAAAGCAGGCTACCCTGTTCTATCACTCGCTCGTTTGGATCGTTTTGAAAATGGTCAAGTCATATTTAAGGAGGCAGATCTCTAATGCAAACTCAAGAAAAACACTCGCAAGCAGCCGTTCTTGGCTTGCAGCACTTACTAGCCATGTACTCAGGATCTATCCTGGTTCCCATCATGATTGCGACAGCCCTTGGTTATTCAGCTGAGCAGTTGACTTACCTGATTTCCACAGATATCTTCATGTGTGGAGTGGCAACCTTCCTCCAACTCCAACTCAACAAATATTTTGGTATTGGACTCCCAGTCGTTCTAGGAGTAGCCTTCCAATCCGTTGCTCCCTTGATTATGATTGGGCAAAGCCATGGAAGTGGCGCTATGTTTGGTGCCCTTATCGCATCAGGGATTTACGTAGTTCTTGTTTCAGGCATCTTCTCAAAAGTAGCCAATCTCTTCCCATCTATCGTAACAGGATCTGTTATTACCACGATTGGTTTAACCTTGATTCCTGTCGCTATTGGAAATATGGGAAATAACGTTCCAGAGCCAACTGGTCAAAGTCTCTTGCTTGCAGCTATCACTGTTCTAATTATCCTCTTGATCAACATCTTTACCAAAGGATTTATCAAGTCTATCTCTATTTTGATTGGTCTGGTTGTTGGAACTGCCATTGCTGCTAGCATGGGCTTGGTTGATTTCTCTCCTGTTGCGGCAGCACCACTTGTCCATGTCCCAACTCCACTCTACTTTGGGATGCCAACCTTTGAAATCTCATCGATTGTCATGATGTGTATCATCGCAACGGTGTCTATGGTTGAGTCGACTGGTGTTTATCTAGCCTTGTCTGATATCACGAAAGACCCAATCGACAGCACGCGCCTGCGCAACGGTTATCGCGCAGAAGGCTTGGCCGTACTTCTCGGAGGAATCTTTAACACCTTCCCTTACACAGGATTTTCACAAAACGTTGGTTTGGTTAAATTATCAGGTATCAAGACTCGCCTGCCAATCTACTACGCAGCTGGTTTCCTGGTTCTCCTTGGACTCCTTCCTAAGTTTGGTGCCCTTGCTCAAATCATTCCGAGCCCTGTCCTCGGTGGTGCCATGCTGGTGATGTTTGGTTTTGTATCGATTCAAGGGATGCAAATCCTCGCTCGTGTTGACTTTGCTAACAATGAACATAACTTCCTTATTGCAGCTGTTTCAATCGCTGCAGGTGTCGGTCTAAATAACAGTAATCTCTTTGTCAGCATGCCGACAGCCTTTCAAATGTTTTTCTCAAACGGAATCGTCGTAGCTAGCCTACTTGCCATTGTCCTCAATGCCGTATTAAATCATAAAAAGAAATAAGAAAAAGAGGTGTAAGCCTCTTTTTTGTTTCTCTATATCCTTACCTGTCTGTCTTCTGACCGCTGGCCTGTGACAAACATGGTAAAGGTTGCCTTGCAGACGTTTCTGCCTTCTTGATTGGTAATATCCACATCCACCACACAGGTTGTGCGACCTTGATGGACACATTCTCCTTTAATGGTCAATACGTCGTCGAGTTTTCCTGCTTTGAGGTAGTTGATAGAGGACTGAAGTGTCACTCCATCAAGCCCCAGCGAGATAACCACCAAACCACTGATCTGGTCACAGAGAGTAAAGAGATAGCCACCATGTGCATTGCCATAGTAGTTGAGCGACGAATCCACTACTTTTGTCGTCACCACAACGTGACCATCTCTCATTTTTTCAATTTCGTAATTTTCAAAGGCAGATATAGCGTCAAAATGAAAATCTTTCATCGTTTCCTCCTGATATTTCAAACGACACTATGATACTACTTTTTATAGGACTGTGCAAGGAGAAAGCTCCTAGTCTGGCAAAATTCCAACCTGTTCCACAAAGCGCATAAAGGCTGCCTGTCCTTGTTCCGTTTGCTTGTAAACTCCTGCATCCTCAAGCACACGCGCAAAGATAGCACCCACAGAGTCCTTGACGATTTCAAGGGCTTTTTCTTTATCCGTTAAGTCTGGATGTTGAGCTTTAAGTTGGTCTGCCCATTCCTGATGATAGTCGGCAACTGTAACAGCTTCTCCTACAAGATAGCTAGCGACTTTCTCCACTTCCTCTTTCAGACGTGGGGGCAAGATTGCTAAGCCCATGACCTCAATCAAGCCGATATTTTCCTTCTTGATATGTTGAACATCCTTGTGGGGATGATAGATGCCATCAGGATGTTCTGCAGAAGTCTGATTGTCTCTCAAGACTAAGTCCAACTCAAACTGTCCATCACGCTTACGCGCTATAGGTGTGATGGTGTGATGCGGTGTCCCGTCTGTCTCTGCCAAAATCTGCACGGCAGGGTCTGAATACTGACGCCATTCCTGCAAAATCTTGTCAGCTAAGTTGATCAAATCTTCTTTGGAATCCGAAGTCAAACGCAACACTGACATAGGCCACTTGACAATCCCAGCCTTGACCTGCTCAAAACCAGCAAATCGGAAGGTCTTTTGCAAGGGAGCCAATTCCATAGGAAAGACATGACGGCCTCCCTGATTGTGATCATGAGTTAGAATAGAGCCTCCCACAATCGGCAAGTCGGCATTAGAGCCAGCAAAATATCCTGGAAACTGCTCTACGATAGCCAACAAACGCTCAAAACTCTGACGACTAATGACCATGGGACGATGCTGGCCATCTAAAAAGATACAGTGCTCATTAAAGTAAGCATAGGGCGAATACTGGAATCCCCACTCCTGACCAGCCATTTCAAAACGTATAATACGGTGGTTGCTGCGAGCTGGGTGGTTAACTCGACCAAGGTAGCCCTCATTCTCTAGACAAAGCTGACACTGAGGATAATTACTAGCTTGCACCAACTTGGCTGCCGCAATCTCTTTCGGATCCTTCTCAGGCTTAGAGAGGTTGATGGTAATTTCAAGCTCTCCGTAATCAGATTGAACACGATAAGCGATATTTTTAGCAATAGCCTTGAGTTTGATGTAGTCATTCTTCTGACTGAGTTGGTAGAAATTCGCTATCGCTTGCTCAGGAGATTGGGCATAGGTTGCCCAGAAGTCACGATTGACCTGACTTGGACAAGGAGTTACCAAGTTCATCAGTTCAGCACCGAGAATCTCACGCGCAGTCTGACTATCCTCAATCGTCTCTAATCGAACGGCTTCCTCAACCAACTGGTCTTTGAGGTCAATCAATTTATCTAGACCAGTCTCAACTTCCAAAACACCATCTCCCACTCGTGCCAAGACACGATTGGTCAGGTAGATTCGATCCATTTCCTCAAATGAACTTTCAGCAATAACGTGTGTTACAAATTTATCTACTAAGGTCACTATAGAGCCTCCTTTTAACTAGTCAAGGACGCGAGTGCCACCTGCAACTTCAGCGATATAGAAGCTTGGAGCGTAGCCAACTACTTCCTCGTAGTGTTTGCCAACAGCTTCCTTAAAGGCATCAACAGTGTCTTTTTGCACCAAGGCAATGGCACATCCGCCAAAACCTGCCCCTGTCATCCGAGCACCGAGAACTCCTTCTTGATCCCAAGCTGTGTGAACAAGAGTATCCAATTCCAAACCAGTTACTTCATAGTCATGCTCTAGGGAAACGTGTGACGCATTCATCAAACGACCAAATGTTTCCAAATCTCCTGCTTGAAGGGCTACTTGGGCTTTGAGAGTACGTTGGTTTTCAAGCACAGCATGGCGAGCACGTTTCAAACGATTTTCATCTTTAATCAGATAACTGTATTGGTCAAAGGCCCACTCGTCCAATTCACCCAAGGTCTGAATATCTAAGGCAACTTGCAATTCTTCCACCGCTTTTTCACACTCAGCACGACGTTCATTGTATTTAGAGTCCGCCAATTCACGGCGTTTGTTAGTGTTCATAATAACAACGACATTGTCCTTCAAATCAAGTGGTACCAAATCATACTCTAAAGTGTTAGTATCTAAGTAAATAGCACGTTGGTCTGCACCCATACCGATAGCAAACTGGTCCATAATGCCAGAGTTGACTCCGATAAAGTTGTTTTCTGTTTGTTTTCCGATTTTAACCAAATCGAGACGCTCTAATTTTAAATCAAAGAGATGCTCTGCCACGACCCCTGTCAAAAGTTCCAAGGATGCTGAAGAAGACAAACCAGCACCATTTGGGATATTCCCATAAACAAAGAAATCAAAACCTTTGTCAATCACATGACCAGCTTCTTGCAAGAAATGAAGAACCCCTTTTGGATAATTGGTCCAATTGTGCTCTTTTTCAAACTTGAGGTCAGCGAGAGGCACTTCGATAATGCCCTTGTCCTCAAAATTAGCTGAGTAGAAACGTAAAACTTGGTCGTCACGCTTACGAGCTGCACCGTAAGTTCCCAAGGAAATAGCAGCTGGAAAAACGTGCCCACCGTTGTAGTCCGTGTGTTCACCAATCAAATTGATACGACCTGGTGAAAAGAAAGTTTGGTCTGCTTCTTGATCAAAAACAGCAAGAAAGTCTTTGCGAAGTGCTTCTGCAGTAAGATGTTGTGTCATTTGAATTCTCCTTTGACTGTCCGTTAAGCCACCTTAACATGTAATCGTTTTCTTCTATTGTATCCAAGGGATTTTCCAAGGTCAATCCTTTTTACTAAAATTTTACTAAACTATCAGTAAAAAGCAGAAAAATATGATATACTAACCTTAAAGAAGGAGGATTTATGGCTACCTTAAAAGACATTGCACAGCTAGCCTCTGTCTCTATCGCGACCGTATCCCGCGTCCTCAATCGCGACCAGAGCCTATCTGTTACAGAAGAAACCAGACACCGTATTTTAACCGTTGCTGAAGAACTGGGCTACACCAAGCACCTCAAGACAGGCGATTCCCACAAACCCAAGCAAAAGATTGCCATTATCCAATGGGTCAGTGAACAAGGAGAACTGGACGACCTTTACTACTACCAGATTCGCTTGGGTATTGAAAAAAGAGCCCAAGAGTTGGACTATGATATCTTGCGCTATTTTAATGACCATCCTTTTACCCTAAGCGAGGAAGTGATTGGGATTCTCTGCATCGGAAAGTTTAGTCGAGCTCAGATTTCTGCCTTTGAAGAATACCAAAAGCCTCTTGTATTTCTAGACAGCGATACACTTTCCCTGGGACATACCTGCATTATCACAGACTTTTACACTGCCATGAAACAGGTTGTCGATTATTTTCTCAGCCAAGGGATGGACCGCATCGGGATTCTAACAGGCCTTGAAGAAACAACCGACCAAGAAGAAATCATTGAGGATAAGCGACTGGAAAATTTTAGAAACTACAGTCAAACAAAAGGAATCTATCATGATGAATTAGTCTTTCAAGGAAGCTTTACCGCCCAGTCTGGCTATGACTTGATGAAGGAGGCCATTCAGAACTTGGGAGACCAACTCCCACCAGCCTTTTTTGCAGCTAGCGATAGTTTAGCCATCGGTGCCCTCCGTGCGCTCCAAGAAGCTGGAATCAACCTGCCAGACCGCGTCAGTCTTATTTCCTTTAACGATACTAGCCTGACCAAGCAAGTCTATCCTCCCCTCTCTAGCATCACCGTCTATACCGAAGAAATGGGCCGAGCAGGTATGGATATTCTTAATAAGGAAGTACTCCACGGTCGGAAAATCCCTAGCCTAACCATGCTGGGAACCAGACTGACATTGAGAGAGAGTACTCTGCCATAACTCCACAAATTAAAAATGACAAAAAATCCTAATAGAGAGTCTCAAATCTCCATTAGGATTTTCTTTTTTAGGCCATCACAATCATAGACTTAATGGTCTTACGTTCATCCATATCTTTATAAGCTTGATCAATATCTTCTAATTTATAGCTTGAAGTAAAGACACGGCCTGGATTGATATCACCATCAAGGACGGCTTTTAGTAAAAATTGCTTATCATATGTTGTCGCAGAAGCTGCCCCACCTGCTACAGAGATATTTTGCATAAATGTCGAACCAAGAGCACGATTATTATAGTGTGGGACTCCTACAAATCCCATACGCCCTCCATTATGAAGGACACCTAGCGCCTGTTCTACAGCAGCCTCCGTACCAACACATTCAAGTGCTGCGTCCGCTCCGCCACTGAGAATTTCACGCACCTTGGCAATACCTTCTTGACCTCGCTCAGCTACAAAAGCTGTCGCACCCGACTCCAGAGCCATCTTTTGACGATCTTCATGACGACTCATGAGGATAATTTGCGACGCACCACGCATCTTCGCCGCGATGACAGCACATTGACCTACAGCACCATCACCAATGACCACAACCTTATCCCCTTTTTGAACATTAGCAACACGCGCCGCATGATAGCCTGTCGGCATAACATCTGCAAGAGTCAAGAGGGACTTTAGCATACCTTCTGTGTAGTCAGAAGGTTGTCCAGGGATTTTAACCAGCGCCCAGTTTGCATAGTGAAAACGAATATATTCCGCCTGAAAATCGCCTCCCAAGTTATTACCAATATGATTATCGCAAGAACCGTCAAAGCCAGCAAGACAGGCATCACATTCACCACATCCATGAGTAAAAGGGACAATGACAAAATCACCTGGTTTCACCGTCGTAATGGATTCCCCAGTTTCTTCGACAATCCCAATCGCTTCGTGTCCACTATTTTTGTGTCCAGCTTTCGTTTCTGGATTACGGTACCTCCATAGATCCGATCCGCAAACGCACGCACGAACTACACGAATAATCGCATCATCTGCGTCTATAATTTGCGGACGTTCAATTGTAGCAAGACCAACCTGACCTGCCTTTGTATATACTGCTGATTTCATTTAAATTTTTCCTTCCTTGTAAAGTTTAATTTTGAGATTTAAGCGATTTAAAGCCACCTGTAACTGAGACAAGCGCTCCTCTAATTTTTTCTTTTCCTCTTCTAAAATACCAAGCCTTTTCTCTCGCGTTTCATCCCCCTTTTGGTAGAGAGACATATAGTCAACTAAACTATCTACAGAGACACCTGCCGAACGAAAACACTTAATAAATTCCAGAGCTTCAATATCATGATCTTGAAAATCACGAATTCCAGTTGCAGTTCGAGTAATCGGTGGCACAAGACCAACCCGTTCATAGTACCGAATCGTATCCGCTGAAATTCCCAACAAGTCACTAGCAGATTTAATATTCATACACTAACCTCCTCTCATTCACTGAATTTAAGCTATTCTAACTCACTTATCTTATTATATAATTTTGAGTTGACTCCAAGTCAAGCATTTTGCGTCTAATCGAAAAATTTTTTATCATTATCAGTTCTCTTATTAGCATACCTTTTCATCAATCAAAGAAAGAGGTTGGGGAAAGCGTCTTTCAAATATGATACCAAAGAAACTGGAAAAAAAGTCTTTAAAAGCAAAAAGCGCATAGTATCAGACATTGAAAACCCTTGATACTATACGTTTTTTTGTATGAAGATTTACTTCATTTTCTCTTGAAATTGAGTTTTGTCTCAGCCGCTTTTTCTAGTGTTGATGCCCATGGGATTGCCCTAAGGCTGTTACCTTTCGCTTATGTTGCGCATGATTGCTTTGACTGGTGTCCACTTCGATAGTAATATTCTGCACACCTCTTTCTTCTAAGAGCTGACGTACTTGATTCTTTGTTTCCGTCATCTCCTCCCAATCCTCTAAACAGATATGGATAATAGCATTATTTTCTAGACCATCCATGGACCAAATGCTAAGTTGATTGACACTTTTGACATTGGTCAGAGCCTCCAAATCCTTCTCCAAATCACCTGTCTCTAGTCCTTCTGGCACAGCATCCAGGAAAATCTTGAGTGCGCTCCAAAATCGAGGAATAGCTTTTGTTAGAATGAAGATGGAAATGACAAGCGATAAGAGCGGATCAAGGATATACCAATCTGTAAATCGGAGGATAATCGCCATTAGAATGACAGCCAACCAACCTAGAGTATCTTCCAAAAAGTGCAGGCTCAGAATTGACTCGTTCTTTGTCTTTCCCTTACGAACTACTAGACTAGCTAGCACATTGATACTGACTGCAATGATTCCTAGCCAGAGGACGCCTTCGTCATTAACGGGCTGTGGATTCAAAAGTTTAGTTATATTTTCCAAGATCACTAGAATGGATCCTGTGATAAGAATCACAGCAGTCACTAGGGCCCCTAAAAGACTAAATCGCTTGTAACCCAAGGTGTATTGCCTATCTTCTTCTCTATTTGAGATTGTTTCTAAAAAGGCCGATATGCCGATTGCTATAGCATCTCCCAAGTCATGGATAGAATCAGCAAGAACAGCACTTGAACCGAAGATTCCTCCTGCGATAAACTCAACAATAGCATAGCTTAAATTTAAGAAAAAAGCTACCCAAACAGTATATTTTGCCTTCATCTTTCTCATTCCTTTGTTATAATAGATTTATGAATACCTTGTTCATTATCATTATCCACTAAAACTCAAAGAAAGGATAGAAGCAAAACGTCAGCTTTATTCATTTCTGAACAATTTGCCTCAAGTGTCTATATGACTAAGATTGACCGCCGTATCAGCAAAACAAAAAAAGCCATCTTTCAAGCTTTTCTACAACTTTTAAACGATAAGGATTACGAAGCCACTACAGTTCAGGATATCATTGATCTCGCAGATGTGGGACGATCCACCTTTTACTGTCACTATGAGAGTAAGGAACTACTTCTGGACGCGCTTTGCCGCCACCTCTTTCATCACATCTTTGAAAGAGAGGAGTCCATTTCAACCGAGGATTATCTCGCCCACCTCTTTCTGCATTTTCAGAAAAATCAAGACCATATCACCAGTCTACTATTTTCCAAAAATGACTACTTCCTCCGTCAACTCCATAAAGAGCTAGAACACCATGTCTATTCCGTGCTAGCTGATAAGTTGAAAAAAGCTCACCCAAGTCTGCCTCCTTCTTACCTCCAACACTTAGTCATGTCCAACTTTATCGAGACATTGACCTGGTGGCTCAAAAGAGGGCAAGACTTTACAGACCAGGAAGTTGTCCAATTTTATCTAGACCTTCTCATTCCTAAAAATTGAATACAGAGTAGAGCTCAGTTGCCTTATTTCTAGGCTACTGAGTTTTTATCTTTTCAACAATCAAAAAAGCCCAGACAACATTGTCTGAGCAGTTTTCTATATGGTCGTTTAACAAAGTTGAGTTTGACATTTTCAAACTATTTCTTCAACAAACCTTGTTCTTGTAGAAACTCCTTGGCTACTTGTTCTGCTGACTTGCCTTCAACACCGACTTGGTAGTTGAGCTGGCTCATCTGGCTTTCAGTAATTTTACCAGCCAATTTATTGAGAACTGTTTCCAACTCTGGATGTTTCTTGAGGAGAGCTTCTTTCATTAGTGGAGCCCCTTGATAAGGTGGGAAGAGTTGCTTGTCATCTTCCAAAACCTGTAAATCGTAACGTGCCAATTCCGCATCAGTCGAATAGGCATCCGTGATTTGAATATCGCCCGACTGAATAGCCTGATAGCGAAGGGCTGGCTCCATGGTCGCTACATTGAGATTGAGACCATACATTGACTGCAAGCCCTTATTTCCATCTTCACGGTCATTAAACTCAAGTGTAAAGCCTGCCTTTAGCTGCCCTTCCACTTTTTTCAAGTCCGAAATGGTCTTCAAGCCATATTCTTGAGCGATCTTTTTCGGAACAGCTACAGCGTAGGTATTTTGATAAGACATAGGTTTGAGATAGGCTAGATGATCCTGTTTGGCAATACCATCACGCGCCACCTGATAAACCTGATCTGGCTCATGACTCACTTTAGGTGATGGTTGCAGCAAACTTTCAGTCACCGTACCAGTAAATTCAGGATAGACATCAATATCGCCTTTTTTCAGAGCTTCATAAAGAAAGCTTGTTTTCCCAAAATTCGGTTTAACAGTCGCAGTCATACTGGTATTTTCTTCAATAAGGAGTTTATACATATTGGCCAAAATTTCTGGTTCCGGTCCCAATTTCCCAGCAATAACCAAGTTTTCTTTCTCTTTTTGAGCCAAAAGAGCTGGACTATAAGACAAACCAAGCAATATGGTCACCAAGGCAAAACCAGAAAAAATCGTCCGCAATTTTGCCTTTTCCATCACTTTTAGTAGGAAGTTAAAGGCAATGGCAAGCACTGCAGAAGAAAGGGCCCCAATCAAAATCAGACTGGCATTATTACGGTCAATTCCCAAAAGGATAAAAGAACCTAGTCCCCCTGCCCCAATCAAGGCTGCTAAGGTTGCCGTACCGATAATTAAGACCGCTGCCGTCCGAATCCCAGACATCATAACAGGCATAGCAAGTGGAATTTCAAACTTCTTGAGACGTTCCCATCTGCTCATCCCAAAGGCAATCCCAGCCTCTTGCAAACTTGGGTCAATTCCCTTCAGCCCAGTGATGGTATTTTGTAAAATCGGAAAGATCGCATAAATCACTAGAGCTGTCAAAGCCGGCAAGGTTCCAATTCCCATCAAGGGAATAAAGAGCCCTAACAAGGCCAGAGACGGGATGGTCTGGAAAATCCCTGCAATCTGTAAGACCCAATCCGCTAACTTCTCATGATATCGAAGATAAACAGCCAAGGGAATCGCTATAAAGATGGCCAGCAACAAGGTCAAAAGTGACAACTGCAAATGTTGAGATAGAGCTGTCAACCAATCACTAAAACGATCCTGAAAAGTTGCAATTAAATTAGTCATGTACACTACCTCCAAACAAGTCTGCTACAAAATCTGTTGCAGGAGCTTTTAAAATCGTCTCGGGATTCGCCACCTGACGAATCTCTCCATCCTGCAAGACAGCAATACGGTCCGCCAATTTCAGAGCTTCATCCGTATCATGGGTTACAAAAATCGTTGTCATCCCAAATTCTTTATGCAATTCTTTCGTCAGAATCTGCAACTGTTTTCTCGAAATAGCATCAAGAGCCGAAAAAGGTTCATCCATGAGGAGAATCTTAGGCTGACCAATCATAGCCCGTACAATTCCAACACGCTGTTGCTCCCCACCAGATAGTTCACTAGGTAAACGATGCCCATACTCAGCTACTGGCAAGCCAACCTTGGCCAAAAGCTCTTCTGTTTTCTGAGCAATTTTTTCCTTAGTCCAGCCCTTCATCTCAGGAATCAGGGCAATATTTTCAGCAACCGTTAGATTTGGAAAGAGAGCAATGGCCTGTAAAACATAACCAGTAGAAAGACGAAGTTCACGCTCATCATAGTCTTTGATACGCTTGCCATCCATATAAATATTTCCATCAGTCGGTTCCAAGAGGCGGTTGACCATCTTGATCATGGTCGTCTTACCTGATCCAGATGGACCAACTAAAACCATAAACTCGCCATTCTCAATCCGTAAATTAACATCTCTCAAGACATCTTTTTCTGTGTAGCGTAGCGCCACATTTTTGTATTCAATCATTCTGTATCCTCAATTTAAAACTTCCCTCTATTGGTCAAGTCTTCTACCTTAGGCATGACTTCCTTATTATCCCAATGTTCCACAATTTTCCCGTTTTCTAGACGGAAGATGTCATACTGGGCATAGGCAACTCCACCAATCTGAGTCTGACCATAGCTAACCACATAGTTTCCTTGTCCTAAGAGTTGGAAAACAAAGTCAAAAGTGGTCTTTACTTATAAACAGCTAATTTGCTCCATTTTAAACCTCATTTTCCTCCTCTTTCAGATTAGCCAAAATTCTTTCTTGAAAGGCTTCAAACTGACGAATTTCTTCCTCTGAAAATCCTTTGTAAAAGATCGTATCCAATTTCTGACTGACACGATACCCCACTTCTTTCTGAGACTGCCCCAACTCTGTTAAAACCAAATACTTCTTACGCTTATCTTCTCCACATGGACTAATAGCTACAAGATTTTGTTCCTCTAGTTTTTTAATCATCGTCGTCAGTGTATTATTCGCAAGCCCAGTCGCAAGCGCAATATCTGTTGCAGTTGCACAGCCAGTTTCACTATTCCATAAAACCGCTAAAATCTTGCCCTGCTCACTCCGATAAAGAGCTTCAGGGTCTTGGCTCAGTAACTTTTGAAAAATCCGCCCATTCAACAAACGAATATGATGGGCTAGCAAATGACTATCCTTCATAACACCTCCAATTTATTTCGATATCGAAAAGAATAAAACAATTGTAACACTCATCGTTCTAACTGTCAACTATTTCGATTTGGAAATAATTTTTCCCAGTAAAAAAATCTCCTACCCAAGGTAGAAGATTTTAATCTTATAAACTTAATCCGTCATGTCCGATACCAAAGTTCGATGCTCCAACGGAATACTGCACATAACTAGTAAGAAAATGAAACCTGACTGAATCCAGAAGAGGGCCAAGTCAAAAATTCCATGTACAGCAACCACTGTAAGGAAAGACAGATAAAGACCGATAATCGGACGTTTCCCCGACTCCTGACTCATATCCATCATCAAGCGAACAGGAGCAACAGAAGACAAAACTAATAAAATAGTCCCCACAACTCCGTAACTCAGAATCGTATCAATATAAAGACTATGAGCATGTTCATGATAAGGAGCATTTATCCGAGGATACGAGTGCATGTAGGTCAATGGCCCTTCACCCCAGAAAGGATTTTGCTTAAATAAGGCCATCCCAGCATCCCAGATAGAAATGCGTTCTTCCATAGAAGAGTCTAAAGTTCCCATCCGAACTCCCAAATCACTAGAAAAGAGGAAGCTCAAGCCAATCGCAAAGACCCCAATACTAAGCCAAAAGGCCTTCCAGTTTTTAATGGTCGTAAAGAGATAAATAATGGCACCAGCGATAATAGCAGGAAAGGCAGTTCGATTTTGCGTAAAGTTCAAACCAAAGAGATTAACAAAACCTGCAAACACACAGAATACTTTCAACCAATTCAACTTGGTCGTTGTAAACAGATAGAAGGCAATCATGATACAGAAACAACAAATAATTCCATAATAATTAGGGTTAAAGAATGTCACTTCTGCACGATTCTGATGCCACACCTGCATATTGGGTGAAAGAAAAGCATAGTTGAATTTCTTCACAATTTGGAAATGTTCTAAACTCGCAAAAGCAGCTGACAAGACGCTACCAAACAAGACGAGCTGCAAAATCAATCGAAAGAATTTATGTGATAAAATCGACTGATAATGCAAAAAGAAAATAGTAAATAGAAAAATTCCTACTGAAGCTACAACTCCCATCCAATTTTGTGCAAAAACGGATATAACAGTACTATAGCCAAGAAAAAGAAGCAGCATCGGATGCTCCCCCATTTTCTGAAGAATACTTTTCATGTCTCCTGTGAAAATTAAACTGATAATATATAAACAGAATACAACTACAAAAAGATAAAAGGGTAAAAAGATACTCAGGATAATTCCCAATAAAATCAGCTCTTTACTAGACAACCCTTTCAGCTTTTCAATAAAGCCTATTGATTTCAAAACGAATCCTTTCTCTCCAAATCAGTTGATTCAGATAATAGTAAGCTACCCTATATTGTACCACTTTTTTAGCAATTTGAAAACAAAGGAAACGTTTACTAGGTAAAAAAGGGAGCAAAAATACTGATATTTCAAAACTCAAACTTAATGACTAGATTTACTATAAGGAAATCATACCGTAAAGACTAGGTATATGTTAAAATAGTAGTAATATAATAAAGTTTTGACCAACTATCCAAACTATATTTAAATCATTTACAATTGCTAAAGAAAGGAAACAATATGAAATCCTACCAAGCCGTCTACCAAATTCTAACTAAAGAAACCGACTATGTCAGCGGAGAAAAAATCGCAGAAGAACTATCACTGACCCGAACATCAATTTGGAAAGCCATCAAGCGTTTAGAACAAGAAGGCATTGAAATTGATAGTATCAAAAACAAAGGCTATAAACTGGTGAATGGGGATCTTATTCTTCCAGAACTTCTAGAACAAAATCTTCCAATTAAAATCAGTTTTAAACACGAAACAAGATCAACACAACTCGATGCAAAAGAAGCAATTGATTTAGGAAATGAAGCAAACACCCTCTATCTAGCTTCCTATCAAACAGCTGGCCGAGGCCGTTTTCAACGTTCTTTCTACTCACCCCAAGGTGGCATTTATATGACACTCCATCTCAAACCAAATCTTCCCTATGACCAATTACCATCCTACACACTACTTGTAGCAGGAGCTATCTACAAAGCCATTAAGAACCTAACTTTAATAGATGTCGACATAAAATGGGTCAATGATATCTACCTCAAAAATCATAAAATTGGAGGAATCCTCACTGAGGCAATGACGTCAGTAGAAACTGGCTTAGTCACAGATATCATTATTGGAGTAGGAATCAACTTTACTATCAAAGACTTCCCTCAAGAATTGAAAGAAAAAGCTGCTAGTTTATTCAAAGCTCCAGCACCTATTACCAGAAATGAATTAATCATAGAAATCTGGCGTTCTTTCTTCAAAACGCCAGCAGATGAGTTATTATACCTATATAAAAAACAGTCATTCGTTCTAGGAAAAGAAGTGACTTTCACACTAGATCAAAAAGACCACAAGGGACTTGCTAAAGATATCTCTGAAAGTGGAAAACTTTTAGTTCAATGTGATAACGGAAAAGAAATCTGGCTCAACAGTGGCGAAATTTCACTCAAGAGTTGGAAGTAGTAATAAACAAGCACAACCATAAAATGGCTCTATAATATTTGTAGTGGGTAAATCCCCTATGGATCTTATGGAGCCTATTTTGTTGTAGAAAAAAAGTCCCATATGACCTATAATGAAAAGCGACTAAACAACTCATTAGAAAGATTCATATG